>NZ_RAWQ01000125.1:0-30815 GCF_003668965.1 Corallococcus sp. AB030 | reverse complement strand
GGTGTCGGAGGGACGCGACGCGACCGGAGCGGCCGGAGGCGGCGGGGTGGGGCGGACCTGCGGGGTCAGCGCCTGCTGCACTCGCGCCGCGATGGCGCCGCCAATCGACTCACCGATTCTGGACATGTCGGGTCTCCCCCTCGAACCACCGAGACGGTGGACGTTGATGGATTATCGACCCTTGCCGCCCGCAGTTGCGGCCTTTTCCTGCCTACATCCGCCCCTGACGAGGGCCTTCAGTGCCGGGTCCGGTAGCGGTCCACGGCGGCCAGGAGCACCTCCGTGCGCACCGGCTTGCCCAAGAGGCCCACCGTCCCGGACGGGGCCGCCTGGAGGTCCGGATCCGCGGTGAGCGCCAGCACCGGCAGCCGCGACGTCAGGTCCAGGTTCCGCAGCCGGACGAGGAAGCGCTGGTCCTCCGGGTTGCGCAGCATCAGGCTGAGGAGCACCAGCGAGGGCATGTCCGGGTGCTGGGACAACACCTCGAACGCCTGCGTGGCCGTGGCCACGGACAGCACCGTGTAGCCCTCCAAGACGAGGAGGGCCACCAGGGCCTCGCGCAGGTCGTCGTAGCTTTCGACCACCAGCACGGTCGAGGGTTTGTCCAGGGCAACCACCATCAGATCATATACCGCCGGGCCCGGGGCGTGTGCACCCCGGGCCTTGGACCTGGGGACAGGGGCTCCCTAAGCGCGAGCCTTGGGGCCAAGCTGGGGCTTGAGGATGACCTTGGTGTAGCCGTCCTTGCGTGCGTCGAACTTCTTGTACGCGTCCGGCGCGTCCTGGAGCGGCAGGCGGTGGCTGACGATCATGCTCGGCCTGGCGCGGCCCGCGATGATGAGGTCGCGCAGGAAGTAGTTGTAGCGCTTCACCGGCGTCTGGCCGGTGCCCACGGTGATGCCCTTGTCGAACACCTTGGCCCACGGCAGCGGGTAGATGCCCTGCTTGGCGTTCTCGTCCGATGCGCCGGGGTCCGGGGCGAGGTAGACGCCCACGACGCCAATGGAGCCCGTGGGGTTCACCAGCTCCACCAGCTGCTCCAGCACCTGGGTGGGCTTCTCCCGGCCGCCGTGCGCGTCCGCGCCCTTGATGTCTCGCGACTGGTAGCCCACGGCGTCGATGCCGCACATCACGCCCATGGCCTTCTCCTCACCGGAGCGCAGCGCGCCCATGATGAGCGGGTTGCCGCGGCGCAGGTCCATGATCTGCTTCACCGGGTCGCCCTTCGTGAAGTCGATGGGGATGGCGCCCATCTCCTTCACCTTGGCCAGGCGCTCCGGGACGCTGTCCACCACGTAGACCTCCGAGGCGCCGCGCAAGAGCGCGCAGTAGCCGGCGAGCAGGCCCACAGGCCCCGCGCCGAAGACGGCCACGGTGGCGCCCGGCCGCACGTTCGCCAGCTCGGTGCCGTGGTACGCGGTCGGGAACACGTCCGACAGCAGCAGGAAGTCGTCCTCCAGGTCATCGCCCGGCTTCCCGGGGATCTTCAGGCAGTTGTAGTCGGCCCAGGGCACCCGGAGCAGCTCCGCCTGTCCGCCGCGGTACGGGCCCATGCCCGCGTAGCCGTAGCCCGCGTGAGGCGCTTCCGGATTGGCGACGAGGCACGCCTCGGTGCGGCCGCGCACGCAGTCGAAGCAGGTGCCGCAGGCGATGTTGAAGGGCAGCACCACGCGGTCGCCCTTCTTGATGCTCGTCACGCCAGGGCCCACCTGCTCCACGACGCCCATGTTCTCGTGGCCGAACACCTGTCCGGCCTTGGACGCGGTGCGACCTTCGTACATGTGCAGGTCACTGCCACAGATGCCGGCGGAGGTGACGCGGATGATGCAGTCGGTGGGGGACTCCATCTTCGGATCCTCCACCTCCTCCACCTTCACCTGGCTGTTGGCCTTGTAGACGACTGCGAGCATGGGTTTCTCCTGGGTGGGTCCGTAATGAGGCCCACCAATAGTGGGATGCGCCGCGTCCAGGAGAAGGGGCCGGAGAATGAGCGCGCCCGGCTGCCCCGTACAGGCGTGCAGGGCGGGCGCGCGTTCAAGCCCTCCTCAGTGCGCCATCACCACCGGCGCCTCCGCCGGAGACACCAGCGACTGGCGCTCCCACGCGCGGCTTCGCCAGCGCAGCCACATGGCCAGGCCGCGCGTCCATTCATCCGCGGCCACCGCCAGCCACACGCCCGCGAGCCCCAGCTGCAGGTGGAACACCAGGTAGTAGCCCAGGGGCAGGCTCATACAGACCATGGAGATCATCGCCATGATGACCGGGAAGGTGGCGTCGCCCGCGGCGCGCAGCGCGTTCACCAGCACCAGGTTGAACGAGCGGCCCGTCTCCAAAAGCAGGCTCAGCACCAACACCTGTGACGTCAGTCGCAGGATGTCGCCGTCGTGCGTGAAGAGGCGGATGAGCGGCTCGCGGAAGAGGATGGCCGTGACGTCCACCGCCACCGTGATGCCGATGCTCCACTTGAGGCTCTTGAGCACGCGCGCGTACGCGTCCTGCGAGCGCTTCGCGCCCACCAGCCGGCCCACGATGATGGACGTGCCCATGCCGATGGCCAGGCTGCACAGGAACACGTACTGGGACATGGCGTTGGCGTACTGCCGCGACGCCAGCGCCACCGGGCCCAGGTACGTCACGTAGTACAGGAACACCGTCTGGCACGCGTGGTACGTCATCTGCTCCACCGCGGACGGCACGCCCACGCGGAGAATCTTCCGCACGTACTCGCGCGTCAGCGCCACGAAGTTCGTGGGCTGCATCTTCACGTCCATCACCCGCCAGAGCATCCACGCGAAGACGCCCACCGCCATCGCGCGGCTGAAGACGGTGGACATGGCCGCGCCCGCCACGCCGTGCGCCGGCATGCCGAAGTGCCCGAAGATGAGCACCCAGTTGCCCACCACGTGCATCACGTTCATGCCCATGGCCACGTACATGGACTGCCGCGTGAAGCCGTACGTGCGGATGAGGCTGGAGAAGACGTTGATGAGCGCCTGGAGGAAGAGGAAGCCGCCCGCGATGTGCCAGTAGGTGCTCGCGTACGCCTGCGTCTGGGGCTCCAGGTTCATCCGTCCCAGGATGGAGTCCGCGGACAACAGCAGCCCGCCGCTCACCGCCAGGCCCAGCAGGAAGTTCATCGTGATGGCCTGCGCCGCGATGCGCGCCGCCTCCACGTTTCGCTTCGCACCGAGATATTGCGACACGACGATGGACGCGCCGTGGCTCACCACCTCCATCACCAGGATGCAGATGAAGACGTACTGATTGACGACGCCCACCGCGGACACGGCGGCGTCCGACACACCGCTGAGCATCAGCGTGTCCGCCGTGCCCATCAGCATGAAGAGGAAGATTTCGAAGAAGATGGGCCAGGTCAGGCGGAACAGGCCCGGCTCGCGGGAGGGTGTCGGCTCGACTTCAGTGGGCATGGATGCGTCGCGTCAGGTGGACCCACTGTGCGCGCGCGATTTTTCGATTTCAACCGGAAGCACCCGCGACGGCTGCCTGCCCGCCGCGGGTGCTTTGAGCTGAAATCGTGAGAGTGACACCTACGACGACGTCAGCCGCTCCACGGTGTCCACCAGGTCTCGCAGGGAGAACGGCTTCTTGAGGAAGCCGGCCCACTGTTGTTCCTCCATCTTGGCCTTGGGCGGCTGGATGGCGCTCATGACGAGGATGGGGAAGTGGTGGGTGCCGTCCTTGCGGATGGCGTCGATGGTCTCGTAGCCATTCATCACCGGCATCATCACGTCGATGATGGCCAGGTCGGGCTTCTCCTCCTTGAGTTTGGCCAGCGCCTCGCGGCCGTTGCCGCAGACGACGACGCGCAGCTCTTCCTCCTCCAGGATGGCCTGGATGGCTTCGGCGATGTCCTGTTCGTCGTCCACGACGAGCACGGTCTTCATGAACGCCTCCGCCGGGACGTGCCCGCCGGAGCCTTCTTCGAGGCCGGCTTCTTCTTCGCGGGCGCCTTGCGGGCCTGCTTCTTCTTCTTCGGGCCCAGGGGGGCCTTCACGCGGTCGGAGCGGGAGCTCTCGCCGCCAGTCAGGCGAGCGTGGCCGGTGAGGATGCTCTCCGCGCTCTCGAAGGTGCCCGCGACCTCGATGCCCTGTTCGCTGATGGAGAACTCGCGGATGCCGCTGTCGTAGGCGCTCTCCCGCATCTTCATGATGGAGAGCAGCCGGTAGAGCTGCGAGCGCAGCTCCACGTAGCGCACCAGGATGACGTTCTCCACGGTGGACGCGGCCTCCGGCTGGGGCATTTCCACGCCGGGGCTGAACAGGGGCGTCTCATCCGAGTACAGCGTGGTGACGTCCATCATCCGCAGCTGGTGCGTGAGCGCGGAGAAGAAGCGCCCCAGGCGGTCCGGGTACACCGCCGCGGAGCGGAAGCCTGCCACGCCGTCGATGAACAAGCGCAGCCGGTCCACCTTGCGCTCCTCGATGCGCTCCAGCAGCCGCTCCGCCAGCGAGTCCATGTTGTGCTCCAGCGGCGGCTGCCACTGGATTTCAATGAGGCCCTCGTCCACGTACTTCTTGAGGTCCCCCATGCCGGTGCCCTCGGCCTTCTCGATGAGGCGGGGCGGCGTCTCGAAGAAGCCGAAGTAGACGCCCGGCTGGCCCGCGCGCGCGCCCTCGAGGAGGAAGTGCAGCCCCAGGAGCGTCTTGCCCGTGCCGGGCGCGCCCAGCAGCAGCGTGGTGGAGCCGGACAGCACGCCGCCCCGGAGCGCTTCGTCCAGGCGGGGGATGCCGAAGGGCATTCGGATGCGGTCCTCGCGCCCCTCCGCGGCGGGGTGCGCGAACTGCACCTCCGTGCGCGGGTGGATGAGGATGCCCTGGTTGCTGATCTCCACCTCGTGGCGGCCCAGCAGGGATGGCCCGCCGCGGAACTTGATGGCGATGAGCTCACGCACCGCGCGCGGCCCGTGCAGCCACAGCGACAGTTCGAAGATGCCGTCCACCGCGGTGTTCTCCGGGTGGATCTCCCCTTCGTGGTGCGGGGCGAGCATCAGCGTGGTGCAGCCCAGGATGCTGCAGAAGGTCTGCAGGTCCTGGAGGAAGCGCTTGAAGCTCTGGTCCGAGGTGGCGAACTCCTTCGCCGCGTCCATGCCGTCGATGATGAGCAGCGTGGTGCCGTGCGCCTGGGCGTTCTTGCGCAAGAGCTCCAGCAGGCCCTTGAGCCCGTCGCGCTCCAGGTCGCGGTATCCGCTGAGGTACTGGAGCCGGTCCGGGATGACGTCGGGGTCGAAGAACGTCATCTGCGACAGGTTCTCCAGCAAGCGCCCATGCGACTCCGACAGCAGCGTCACGTAGAGCGCCTTGCCGCCGTTCTTCACGTGCTGGAACGCAATCTGGTTGGCCAGCACCGTCTTGCCGGAGCCGGGTGGACCGATGATGGCGTAGGACGAGCCCTGGATGAGGCCGCCCTTGGTGATGAAGTCCAGCCGGGGCACATTGGTGACGAGGCGCTTCGTCGGACTCTTGCCTTCGCTGGACGGGGTGCCGCCGTCAGCGTCTTCGGTGTTCGACACGAATCGTTCTCCCTGTGGATGCGTCAGTACCGCTGGGTGCGATGCAGGGGCAGCCTCAACTCGAAACACGCGCCCTGGCCCGGGGCGCTCTTCACGCTCAGCGTGCCGTCGTGCGCGGCGGCGATCTCCTGGGCCAGGTAGAGCCCCAGGCCCAGGCCCTCGAAGCGGCCCGGGGCCGGCACGCGCTCGAAGCGGCGGAAGATGCGCGCCTGGTCCTCCGGCGCGATGCCCACGCCCTGGTCCTCCACGGCGAGCACCGCGTGGCCTTCGTGCATGGACAGGCGCGCCTTCGCGGGCCGGTCCTCGCCGTACTTGACGGCGTTGGACAGGAGGTGGCCCACGGCCTGCTCCAGCATGCGCGCGTCGCCGAAGAGGAGGACGGGAGCGTCCGGCAGCTCCGCGGTCAGGGCCACGTTCGCGCTGCGGGCCGGAGCCTGGAAGCGCTCCACCTGCTCGCGCACCAGCTGGGAGAAGTCCACCGTGTCCACCTGCAGCGCCATGCCCTGCGTGGACAGGCGGGACACGTCCAGCAGGTTGTCCACCAGGGTCTGCAGCCGCGTGAGGTGACGCACCGCGGGCGTCAGGCGTTTGCCCATGGCGCCGCCCGCGTCCGCGTCGTTGACCACCATCTCCACCGCGCGCTCCAGGTTGAGGCGCAGCACGGTGAGGGGCGTCTTCAGCTCATGCGCGGCGATGCTGAGGAATCGGTCGCGCGCGCGCACGGCGTCCCGGGCGCGGGTCTGCAGGCGCAGCATCGCCTCGATGTTCGCGAGCAGCTCGTCCTCCGCCAGGGGTCGCGTCCAGTACGCGTCCGCGCCCTGGGCCAGGCCCCGCACGCGGTCCTCGCGCTTGACGGATACGGACGACAGGTGGGCGATGAGCAGGTCGTGCGTGGCCTCGTCCGCGCGCAGGCGGCGGCACACCTCGTAGCCGTCGATGTCCGGCATGTGCACGTCCAGCAGCACCAGGTCGGGCTGCCCCTGGGCGAGCCGGAGCGCCTCGCGCCCTCCCGTGGCCTCGAGCACCTGGTAGCCGCCCTGCTTCAGCGTGAGGCTCAGCAGGTACAGCGTCGCCGGGTCGTCATTGACATTGAGGACCGTGACGGCGGTGCGGCCAGCCTGGGCGTTCTTGGCGTCGGAGGAATTCACGGGCGGTGCCGCGGGAACAGTGGGGGCGCGAGCGGCGAATGGAACCACCGGCAGCGAAAAAGATTGGGGGGAGCGCGCGGGCGTTTCGCCGGGTGTTATCCCCCAGACGGATCCGGCGCTGGAGACGTCAGCCTCTTCCCAGGCGGGCCGCCGGGCGCAGGATGCCGGACGCGACGCGGGGCCGGATTTCCGGCCCGGAAAGGCACGAAGACATGAAGGGTACGGCGGGTGAGGTGTTCGTGGACGATGGCGGGACGGGGCAGGGCACACCGGTGGTGTTCGTGCACTCGGCCTGTGGAGACACGCGGCAGTGGGCCGCGCAGCTCCAGTTCGTGCGCAAGCAGCGCCGCGCGGTCGCGCTGGACCTCAGGGGGCACGGCCGGTCCACGCTCACGTCGGACGCGGACTTCACGGTGGAGGACTTCTCGCAGGACGTGGCCACCGTGGTGGACGGGCTGGGGCTGCCTCGCGTGGTGCTGGTGGGGCACAGCCTGGGCGGCGCGGTGTGCGTGGCGTACGCGGCGGCGCACCCGGAGCGCGTCGCGGGGCTCTTCCTGTTGGACCCGGCGTCCGACGGCCGCGAGGTTCCGAAGGAGGCGGCCGAGGGGATGATGGCCGCGCTCGACACCGACGGCTGGACGCAGGTCATCGAGCAGTACTGGGGCACGCTGCTGGCGCCGTCCACGCCCCAGGTGCGTGAGCAGGTGCTGGGGCAGTTGCGGCGCACGCAGCGCGCGGCGGTGAAGGCGGCCATGGGCGCGCTGCTGAAGTTCGATCCCGTCACCGCGCTGAAGCGCTACCGGGGACCGGCCCTGTCCGTCATCACGCCGCTCAACCAGACCCCCGGCGCGTACCACGTGCTCGTCCCGAGTCTTCCCTCGAAGCTCGTGACGGGCACGGGGCACTGGGTGCAACTGGACGCCCCCGAGCAGGTGAACACCCTGCTCGATGGCTTCCTGGCGACGGTGCCCTGATCAGGGCATGGCTTCCAGGCGGAACTGCTGGCAGTCGTTGTTGGACCAGGCCCACTGCTGGACGGTGGCCCCGTCGCCGCTGCTCCAGCAGTTGCTCACGTCCAGCACCTTGCCGCTGTGGCGGGCCTCGAAGCGGGAGTAGCCGCCGGTGGTGGCCACCGGCTTGAACTGCTGGTTGGCGCCGCCCGCCCAGGACCACTGCTGCACGCGCGCGCCGTCCGCCTGGCCCGCGTCCGCCACGTCCACCGCCTTGCCGCTGTAGCGCGACACCAGCCGCGAATAGCCGCTGTCCGTGGCCACCAGGGACCACTGCTGGCTTGCGCCCGTGTGGCACGCCCACTGGTGCAGTCCGGTGCCGTCCGCCGCGGACGGGCCGACGATGTCCACGCACTTGCCCGTGGCCTTGTTGACCAGCCGGTACCACGGCCCCTGAGGGCTGGACGTCCCGCCCCACTGGAAGGACGCCACCGAGCGCGGCGGCAGGGTGTACTCGAAGGACTGTCCGTTCCAGCGGACCTTGAAGGACAGCGTGGCGCCGTCATTCGAGTTCAGCGCGATGAGCGCGCGCGAGCCGTCCGGGTTGCGGAAGGCGAGCGTCTCGATGTTGTTGTTTCCCAGCGACGTGGCGCCCACGCGCACCGCGCCCGGCCGCACCACCTTCGCCAGGTGCGCCCACGCGTAGTACTCTTCGTTGCGCGTGTAAGTGCCCGCGGCGTTGTCCACGGTGAACATGCCCCGGCAGTCCGCGCAGCCGCCCACGCGCGGCCCGTGGTTCGGATCCAACGCCAGGTTCCAGTAGAAGGACGTGCGCGACCAGTGGCGCAGCGGCCCGAAGAGGTTGTTCTGCAGCGCCCACTCCAGGTTCGCCGCGGCGTTGGTGGCCCAGAAGCCGCCGGTGCACTCGGTGAAGTGCACCTCCTTGGCGGGGTACGCGTCGTGGAAGGCGGACTGGACGCTGTAGCTGCCCTCCGGGCTCTCGTAGCAGTGGTACGCCACGCCCGCGACGGCGTTCTGCGCCTGACCGCCGTTGTAGGCCATCACCTCATGCGGGTAGCCCGCGGGGCCCGTGCCGTCGTGCCAGTTGTGGTCCCACGCCAGCACCTTCACGCCGTTGAAGCCCGCGGCGTTGAGCGCGGGGCGCAGGTGCTGCGCGGCGAAGATGGACTGGTCGTTGGACTCCATCTGCATGGTCGCGTAGCCGCCGTTGGCGTTGTGCGGCTCGTTCTGGAGGCTCAGCGCGTGGATGGGCACGCCGTTCGTCTGGTAGGCCTGCACGAAGCGCACGAAGTAGTTGGCGTAGGTGCCGTACAGGTCATTGCGCAGGTAGCCGCCGCCGGTGAGCGAGTTGTTGAACTTCATCCACGCGGGCGCGCTCCACGGCAGCGCGAAGACTTTCACCTCCGGGTTGATGGCGCGCGCCTGCTTCAAGAGCGGCAGGATGTACGCCGTGTCGTGGCCCACGGAGAAGTCGTTCAAATCGCAGCAGGTGTCGTCGTAGGTGTAGTTGCTGCGCGCGAAGTCGGACGCGCCCATGGGCAGGCGGATGGCGCTCTGGCCCGCGCCCGCGGTCACGCTGAACAGGTCGTTCATGATGGCCGTGCGCTGCGGCGAGTTGAAGATGAGCCACGCGGACGAATCCGTCAGCGCGCCGCCGAACCCGTCGAGCGTCTGGTACGTCACGCCTTCGTTCACGTCGATGGCCGTCGCGCTGCCCGTCTCCGGACCGAACGCCTTGTTCGCCTCGGCGTTGAGCTTCTTCGACAGCGTGCTGCCAGACGTCGTCGTCAGCCACACCCGCACGGTCTCGTTCGCCGCGCTCGCGGCGGGCGGCAGGAGGGTGGAGACGGCCAGCAGCAGGCCCTGAAGGGGGACGCGGGACAACCAGGGGGACATGGGGACTCCAGACACCAAGAGGGAGTCCCGCAGTCTATTCAGACTGTTCTGCTAAGGCTCGTTAATCTTGGATGGCTGAGGGGGCGCCTCCAGGCGGCGGACGGCGGCGGTGTGGAGCACCGTGAGCTGGCGCGCCAGTCGCTCCAATTGGGACTGGAGCAGGGGAGCCTCGGCGCTCATCGCGGCGCCGGGGGCGTCCGGGGTGGGGACGTTCCAGCCGATGAGCGTGTCGAGGGCGGGCAGGGGCTTGGGGCGGCGGCCGTGGTGCACCGAGTCCGCCAGGTCCTCCATGCTCGCGTCGATGGCGCGCGCGAAGCGCGACAGGGCCTCCTGCACCGCCGGGGTGGAGGGCACGGAGCGCCGCGACGCGAGCAGGGTGCAGACAGCTGCGAACCGGCGGGTGAAGGCGAGCAGCGTCATCAGCGGCTCCACCGCCTCCGTGCGCCAGCGCGGCTCGGTGAGCAGTCGCTGGAAGGACGTCTCCGCGTTGATGGTGGCCAGCCCCAGCTTGCGGCGCGCCTCCGCCAGCGCCGCCACTTCCGGTGGCCCGTTCCGCTGCCACGCGCGAGCCAGCACGTTGAAGAACTCACGGTCCGCGCGCAGCGCGTCCGCCATCTGCGCCGGGAAGCGCTGGTTCTCCGAGCGCTGCCACAGGAAGAAGGTGCCCGCGAGCGCCAGCGCGCCGCCGATGAGCGTGTTGACGATGCGCACCGGCGCCAGCGTCCAGTCCCCGCTGCCCAGCTCCGCCAGCAGCACGAAGGTGAGCGTGGCGAAGATGGTGTACAGCCCGTAGTTGAGCGGGATGAGGCTCACGCACAGGGCCGCGGTGCAGAACAACAGGCCCATCATCGCGTGCGGATTCTGCAGCCAGGACGACACGGCGATGGCCAGCAGGCCGCCCACCACCGTCCCCAGCACACGCTGGAGCGCCTTGAGGTAGGTGGGGCCGGTGTACGGCTGCATGATGGTGAGGACGGTGATGGTCACCCAGTAGCCGTGGTTCGGCCGGAACACGCTGGCCACGTACACCGCCGCCGTGGTGGTCAGCCCCGCGCGCAGCGCGTGCCGCAGCACCTCTGAATCCAGCGTGAGGTGCGCACGCACCGGATCCAGCAGGGACGCGTGCGACTCCTCGGCCAGCGCGCGAGCGGGAGGCGGGGCTTCAGTGAGGGGGCCGGCCAGCCGGCACGCGGTGTCCAGCGCCACGTCCGCGCGCTCGCGCAGCTCCGTGAGCAACCGCGCGATGTCCGACAGCCGCGCCCGCTCCAGTCGCGTGACGAGTCCGCGCGCGTCCAGGTCTCCGAGCGCGTCGCGCAGCGCACGCCCGTCCCACTCCGGCTGGGGCCTGCGGTTGCGGCCCTCCTGCTCCACCAGCCGCACCAGGTCCCTGGCCGTGTTCGCGCAGTCCAGCAGCGCCACGGCCACCGCCGCGCGCGGGTCTCCCACGGGGCCACTCACCGGCGGGCCCAGGCTCTCCAACTGCTCGCCCAGGGCGATGAGCCCCATGAACATCGCGTCCACGGACTCCAGCAGCACCAGCAGCCGCTCACCCCGGCCGCGCTCCACCCGGCCCTGACGCGTGGCCGCGAGCGTGGTGCGCGCCAGCTCCAGCATCTCGCGGATGCGCCCGTGCTGCTCCTGGATGAGCGCCTGCCAGGCGTCCTCGCGCGCGCCCTGCACCGTGCGCGACAGCCCCTCCGCGTAGTCCGCCACCGCGTCGAAGCACGCCGCCACTGCCTTGCGCGCGGGCCGGTAGGGGCGGATGGGCCAGAGCACCAGCGACAGCACCATGGCCCACGCGGAGCCGCCCAGCACCGCCAGGCCGGACTCCAGTGCGTGCACGACGCTGTCAGCAGGCAGCCCCAGCGCGATGACGAAGGTGGTGGCGGCGATGTTGCCGGTGATGTTCGACGCCGCGCCGTACACGCCCGCGAAGCTGCACGCCGTCACCCACAGCAGGGTCGCGGGGATGGCCAGGGCGGGGTGCATCCCCGCGAGGCCGCCCAGCACCGCGGACACCGCCGCCGCCAGCGCCGTGCCGCCCATGGCGCGGAAGCGGGCGTGGTAGGAGCCGCCCTTGTCGACGAAGGACGTGTTGAAGCCGCCGATCGCCAGCCACAGGGTGGCGGGCAGATGCAGCGCGGTGCCCACGACGGTGGGGACGAAGAACGCGAGCGCGGCCCGGAGGCCCGCCTTCACCGCGGGCCGCACGGGCGCGAAGCGGGCCACGGCCTTCGCATGGTCCAGGAACTGACGGTGGAGCACCCGTCCCCCATAGAGCAACGCCTCCGGCCGGGCCACCGGAATCCGGGCCCGATGCCGGGGGGCGTCACTCGCGCGCCGGACGCTGGATGAGGCTCGGTGCGGGGCGGGGACCATTTCCTCGGCATGGAGCTGCGCGATGTAGCGCTCCAGCGGCGTGCCTCCCAGCCGCAGGGACAGGGCCTTTCCAAGGTGGGACCGGTGCCTGGCGGAGGACAGCCCGCCCGCTGTTCCGCGGCAGGCGGCCAGCCGGGCGCCCGGGAGGTGCTCCACTCCGAACGGATGGGCACATTTCCAGTGGGAAGCCCCCAGGAGCCGACTTAGGGACATGGCTCGCTGATGTGAGGAGCAGCGCCCGCGATGAGTCAGGATGTTCCGCAGCAGACGCCGGAGACCCTCTTCACCGGCGGCAGTCAGATGCACGCGCTGGTGCGCACGCACGACTGGGCCGCGTCACCGGTGGGGCCCGTGGCCTCCTGGCCCACGAGCCTCAAGATGCTCGTGAAGACGCTGCTCGGGTCGCGCTACCCCATGATCCTCACCTGGGGTCCGCACCTCACCCAGTTCTACAACGACGCCTATTCGCTGGTGATTGGCGACAAGCACCCGGCCGCGCTGGGCACGGACATCCGGGGCACGCTCGCGGAGGCGTGGGACTCGCTGGAGCCGCTGGTGCGCGAGGCGATGACGACGGGCGTCGCCAGCTGGGTGCCCGCGCTCCAACTGCTCCTCAACCGCAGCGGCTACCGCGAGGAGTCCTACTTCGACGTGAGCCACGCGCCCGCCTACGACGACACGGGTGCCATTGGCGGCATGCTCGCGGTGTGCGCGGAGGTGACGCCCCGGGTGCTGAGCGAGCGGCGCACGCGGCTGTTGCGCGACCTGTCCGCCCAGGCAGCGGACACGCGCAGCGTGGTGAAGACGTGCGGCGACCTGCTGACCGCCCTGGCGGACCACCCCCTGGATGTGCCGTGCGCGCTCCTCTATCTGCGCGAGGGGGACGGCAGGTCGCTGACGCTGTGCGGGACCGTGGGCATCGAACGCGGCGGCCCCCTGAGCCCGGAGACCGTGCAGTTGGATGCCGGCTCCCGGAGGGCGGCGCCGTTCCTGCGCGCGCTCGGAGGGGAGCGGGTGCGGCGCGACGGACTGGAGGCGCTCCTGTCCATGAAGGGCGGACCGTTTGGTGACGCGGTGGGCACGTTCCTCTTCCAGCCGCTCGCGGGCTCCGGCACGGCCGCGCCGCTGGGAGTGCTCGTCACGGCGCTGTCCCCCAACCGCGCCTTCGATGAAGGCCACGCATCCTTCAGCGAGCTGTTGAGCGCGCAGGTGGCATCGTCGCTGCGCAACGCGCGAGCCCACGAGGAGGAGCGCCAGCGGGCGGAGGCGCTGGCGGAGTTGGATCGGGCGAAGACGGCCTTCTTCCACAACATCTCCCACGAGTTCCGCACGCCGCTCACGCTGATGCTGGGGCCGCTGGAGGACGTGCTCGCGCAGGTGCCGGTGACGGAAGCCGCGCGCAAGGACCTGGAGCTCGTCCACCGCAACGCGGGCCGCCTGCTGCGGCTGGTGAACACGCTGCTGGACTTCAGCCGGCTGGAGGCGGGCCGCATCGACTCCAGCTTCGAGCCCACCGACCTGGCCTCCTTCACCAGGGACCTCACGGGCCACTTCCGCTCCGCCATCGAGCGCACCGGCCTGTCCTTCAGCGTGGCTTGCGCCGCGCTTCCGGAGCCCGTCTGGGTGGACCGGCAGATGTGGGAGAAGGTTGTCTTCAACCTGCTCTCCAACGCCCTCAAGTTCACCTTCGAGGGCGGCATCATCGTGCGGCAGGAGGCCCGGGGCGCCTCCATCCTCCTGTGCGTCACCGATACGGGCACGGGCATCCCCGCGGAGGAGCTGCCCCACCTCTTCGAGCGCTTCCACCGCGTGCGCAACGCGCGAAGCCGCACGCACGAAGGCACCGGCATCGGGCTGGCGCTCGTGCACGAACTGGTGGAGCTGCACGGCGGAGACGTGACCGTGGAGAGCGAGGAGGGGAGGGGCACCACCTTCACCGTGCGCATCCCCCGGGGCCACGCGCACCTGCCCGCGGACCGCATCCAGGCCGCGCGTCAGCAGGAGTCCACCGCCCTGGACGCGCGCCCCTACCTCCAGGAGGCCGAGCGCTGGTCGGACGCGGAGCCCGTGCTCCGGGCGCTGAAGCCGGTGCGGGCGCTGACGGACGAGGAGTCTCCAGCAGAGGATGCTCCCCGGGCGAAGGTGCTGGTGGTGGACGACAACGCGGACATGCGCGAGTACGTGGAGCGCGTGCTGTCGCCGTCGTTCGACGTGACGCTGGCGACGGACGGACACGCAGCGCTGGCCGCCGCGCGCGCGAGTCCTCCGGACCTGGTGCTGACGGACGTGATGATGCCCCGGCTGGGCGGCTTCGGGCTGTTGCGCGGCCTGCGCGAGCGGCCGTCCACACGCGCCGTCCCCGTGGTGATGCTCTCCGCCCGCGCCGGCGAGGAGGCCGCGGTGGAGGGGCTGGAGGCGGGCGCGGACGACTACTTGGTGAAGCCCTTCAGCGCCCGGGAGCTGGTGGCGCGCGTGCGCTCCATGCTGGAGCTGTCGCGCAGCCGCCGAGAGGCCCTGCGCCAGGAGATGCTCGCCCAGTCGCTGCGCGAAAGCGTGCAGGCCCGGGACGACTTCCTCGCGGTGGCGAGCCACGAGCTGAAGACGCCGCTGGCCGCTTTCCGCCTGCACCTGGAGCGGTTGGAGCGCAGCCTGGGAGACGACGCGCTGGGCCGCGCGAGGAGCCCACTGGAGTCCGCCGGCCGGCAGGTGCAGCGGCTGCACGCGCTGATGGAGACGCTGCTGGACGTGTCGCAGCTCACCACCGGCCGGCTCGCGTTGGACCTGAACGACGTGGACCTCACCTCCGTGGTGGGCAACGCGGTGGCCCGGCTGCGCGAGGAGGTGGCGCGGATGGGCGTGACGGTGACGCTGGACGCGGACATGCCGCTGGTGGGCCGGTATGACCGGCTGCGCATCGACCAGGTGGTGAACCACCTGCTGACGAACGCGGCGAAGTACGGCCAGGGCCGCCCCATCGCGGTGCGCGTGGCCGCCGAGGACGGCACCGCGCGCCTCACCGTGCGCGACGAGGGCATTGGCATCAGCGAGGCGGACCGCGCGCGCATCTTCGAGCGCTTCGAGCGCGCGGTGCCCGGGCGCAACTACGGGGGCCTGGGCCTGGGACTCTGGATTGCCCGGCAGGTGGTGGAGGCGCACGGTGGCCGCATCACCGTGGACAGCGCGCCGGGCCTGGGCTCCACCTTCGTGGTGGAGCTGCCGCTCGAAGGGCTCAAGGCGGCCTGAAACACGAAGGGGACCCGGGCACGCGTCCCGGATCCCCTCCACATCAGCTCAAGTCAGCTGCGGCCTACTGGACGGTGAACATCAGGTCGTCGCGGTCGTTGTACTCGCCGGAGATGCACGCGCTGGTCGGGGCGCCGGTGCCGTAGCGCATCTGCGCGCGCACGGCCTGGTTGGCGCCGGCGGGCAGTGTGTACGTGGCGGAGATCGTCTGCAGGTTCGCGCCCGACGGCGTGACGGAGGTGATCAACGTCCAGACGGGCGTCGTCGCGGTGGCGTTGGCCGTGTAGTACAGGTCCAGCCGATCCGACGTGGGGGTGGCGTAGGCCCAGACGGTGGCCTCCACCTTCACCTGCTTGCCCGCGGCGAAGTTGGAGCCGTCCACGGTGGACACCTTGAGGGCCTCCATGGACTCGTCGCTCTTGTAGGTGCCGCTGCTGGCGTCCTTGCACGTGCCGCGCAGCGTGTTGGGCGTGTTCACCTCAGGCCCACGGGTGCCGCGGCCGTTGAAGAGCGTGCCGCTGTCGCAGGTGGCCGCCGCCTCGCTGCAACGCAGCGTCTTGTAGGTGCTGTCGAAGGTGCCGGTCGTGGACACGTTGGCCACGGTCACCGTGCGCGCCGTCGTGGTGGTGGTGTTGCCCGAACCGTCATGCGCCTTCGCCGCCACCGTGTGGCTGCCGTTGGCCACCGTGCGGCTGTCCCACGCGTAGCTGTACGGAGAAGAGACGATGGTGCCCTTCACCACGCCGTCCACCAGGAACTCCACCTTGCTGACGCCCACGTTGTCGCTGGCCGTCGCGGTGATGCTGGTGGTGCCGTTCACCGTCGCGCCGCTGGCCGGCGCGGTGAGCGACACGGTGGGGGGCGTGGTGTCCGTGGGCAGGCCCGGGATGGTGCCCTTGCCCAGCTCCGCCAGGTACGCGGCGCCAATGCGCGCGAACTTCAGCGCGTTGTTGGCGTTGCCGTCCGTGCTGTTGGCCAGGGTGTCGTTGGCCGTGTGGATGTTGGGGTTGTCGTTGTTCATCTGCGCTTCGAACGGGAGGGACGCCGGGTAGCCCTGCGCGGTCCACGACGCGTGGTCCGAGCACCCGTAGCCGCACGTGATGTTGGTGCGCGTGTAGCCCGTGTACGTGTCGATGAGGTTGCCCAGGAACGCGTTCTGCGCCGCGTTGGTGTTGTCCGTGACGAGCGTCAGGTCCCACGTGGAGCCGCGGTAGTTGGTCATGTCCAGCTGGAGCACGCCCACCACGTTGGCGCCCGCGGACTTGTGCGCCTGCGCGATGGCCTGCGAGCCGTACAGGCCCACCTCCTCCGCTGCGTACGCCATGAACTTCACCGTGCGCGCCGGCTTGTAGCCCTTGGCCATCGCCACGCGGAAGACCTCCGACAGCGTGGCGACACCGGAGGCGTCGTCATCCGCGCCTGGCGCCGTCGCCGTGGGGCGGCTGGAGGAGCTCACGTTGATGTTGATGGAGTCCAGGTGGCCGCCAATCACCACCACCTCATCCGGGTAGACGGTGCCGGTGACGGTGGCGATGACGGACGGCTGCGTCCAGCCGGAGTGCGTGTACAGCTGCACGCTCACGTCGTCGCGTCCGGTGGCGTAGGACGTCCAGGTGTCGCGCAGCCAGCTGGCCGACTGCGTGCCGCCGGTGGAGTTGTTGTAGTAGCGGTTCGTGTAGCTGGCCAGCTGGATGATGGTGCTGCGCAGGCTGGCCTCCTGCAGGCCGGAGAACAGCGAGTTGACCACCGGCGCGTTGTCCAGCGTGTAGCTCACCAGCGACTGCACGGGCTGCGCGGGGCCGAGCGCCGCGAGCGCCGCCTCCTGCGTGTCGTGCGCCATGAAGCCCGCGCAGCGGTGATACTGGTCATGCATGATGGCGGACACGTCGCCCAGCTGCGACTCGGTGAGCTTGAGCACGCTCACCCCGTTCGCCTCGCGCACCAGGGTGGGCGCGTTCCCGCCGCGGAACGACGAGCGCACCGTGCCCACCGTCTCCGAACCGATGCTGATGTAGACCTCCTTGTCACGCGGCTCTTCGGCGGAAGCGGTGGCGCAATACAGCGACACGACCACGGGGACCACTCTCTTCAAACGCATGTTCCGCTCCGATTCCAGGCGAGGGGCGCACTGACGGGAGGCACGGCAAGGACCGCCCACGTTCAAGTCCGGGCCGTCTGGCCAGACCTCGGGGGTTGGGGGCGCATCCTGTGGAATTCAAGACACCGCCGTCAAGGCTGACAGCATCGTGAAACACGATGAGACAGCTTTCGCCGCCAACGGTAACGCACCCCGGCCACGCCGTGGACGCGCCGCGGAAGGGCTCACGCGGGTGTCACGGAAAAATGATTGGAAAATGGGAAACGCGAGGGGGGAGCCGCGGAGGACGAGCGGCTTTCAGGTCTGCAGGTTCATGCTCAGCGAGCGGCCGGCCGCGAAGCGGGGCTCTGCCTGGAGCTTCTCCAGGACGCGGTCCGAGGCGACGAGCGTCACCTGGGGCAGCAGGCCCGGTTCGCTCATCCACTTCACCGCGCCCAGGAGGTGCTGGGCCTTGATGAACTCCAGGACGGCGCCGTGGAAGGCCTTGCCCTCTTCACGCCACACCTGGGCCAGCTCCGCGCGGCCACGCTTCTCCAGCGGCTGGGGAGCCTTGGAGGCCTTTGCCGCGCGCCGGTTCGGGGACTGCTCTTCACGGGGCAGGACGATGATTTCGATGAACATCGCGGCACCCTCCTGAAGGCAAGAACTGCGAAGTGGCGCGGACTATCGCACGAAGCTGCGTCGTCCCGCCGCCGCGCGCCCGCGCTTTTGTGGAAGTCGCTGCCGCTTTCACGACTTCCCGGGCGGAGCCGCCTTGACATGCGTGAATTGCGGCTCTGATGGTGGCGGGCGCGCGCGGTGTTGAATGACACCCGGCACGCAAATCACGGGAGGCAGACCATGGAACTGCACCACGGCCGCATGTTCGACCACGTCCACCTCCAGGTCCGGGACCTGGAGGCGAGCAAGCGCTTCTACCGCGCGGTGCTGGAAGTCATGGGCATCCCGGTCTTCAACGAAAGCGAGCGGCACCTGGCAGCGGACGAGCTGTTCCTCAGCAACGACCGCGAGCCCACCGCGCGCGTGCACCTGGCCTTCCAGGCGAACGACCGGGAGATGGTGCACCGCTTCCACCAGGCTGCGCTGGCCGCGGGGGGCCGTGACAACGGGGCTCCCGGGGAGCGCTCCTACCATCCGGGGTACTACGCGGCCTTCGTGTTGGATCCGGACGGCAACAACATCGAGATGGTCCACCACGGGCCCGCGAAGCGCTCGGCGCCGTCCGTCGTGTTCACCTGGTGAGCCGTGAAAAGGCACGGGGGCCCCCGGAGTGAACCGGGAGCCCCCATGTCACTGAAGGACGGCTTCGCGCGTCTTGACTAGCGCGCCGTCACGGCCCGGCCGCGCACCTGCTTCGCGGACGGGGCGGTGGGGTTGGCGGCCACCGCGGACGCGACGTTGAACACCAGGTCGTCGTGGTCGTTGTAGCTGCCCGTGACGCACGAGCTGGAGGCGGTGCCGCCGAAGCGGAACTGCGCGCGCACGGCGTGGTTGCCGGTGGTGCTGCCCACGGTGACGGGGATGGAGAACGTCTTCAGCCCCACCGCGGTGCAGGCCTGGGCGGTGGTGACGGCCGTCCACGCGGGCGTGGTGGTGTTCGTCGTGTAGTACAGGTCCAGCTGGTCCGTGGTGCCGTAGCACCACACCGTCACGTCCACGGTGAGCTGCTTGCCCGGGGTGATGGTGCCCTGGTCCACCGTCTTGAGCACGATGCGGTCGATGCTCTCATCCGAGTGGTAGACGCCAGAGGCTCCGTCCGTGCAGGTGGCGCCCAGGGTGTTGGGCTGGTTGGGCTCGATGCCGCCGGACATCGTTCCGCGCCCGTTGACGAGCGTGGGGCCGGTGTCGCAACCGCACACGGAGCCGCAGGCCGGGGTGCGCAGGGTGGAGTTGTACGTGGCCACGGTGGGCGTGCACACGTTGGTGGTGGTGAAGCTGAAGGCGGCGCTGTACGGGCTCGCGCCGCAGCTGTCGGTGGCCCGCGCGCGCCAGTAGTACGCCGTGAGGTTGGACAGGCCCGGCGTCACGTTCCACGCGCTGGTGGACAGGCCGGTGGCGCTGCGCACCACGTTGGTGAACGCGCTGTCGGTGGCCACCTGCACGTCATACGCGGACGCATTCGTCACGTCGGACCAGTCCAGCGCCGGCGCCAGCGCGACGCCCGTGGCCGCGTTGGCGGGGGCTGTCAGGGTGGGGGCCGCCAGGGTGACGCAGCCGCGCGTGGTGAAGCTTTGCGCCGCGCTCCAGGAGCTGGTGCCACCGCACGAGTTGAGCGCCCGCACGCGCCAGTAGTAGGCGGTGGTCGCCGACAGGCCCGGGGACACCGTCCAGGTGCTGGCCACCAGTGAGTTGGCGCTGCGCACCACGTTGGTGAACGCGCTGTCGGTGGCCACCTGGACCTCGTAGCCGGACACGCCCGTCACGTCCGCCCAGTCCAGCACCGCGAGCAGCTCGACACCGGTGGCGCCGGAGGAGGGGGTGGACAGCGTGGGAGCGCCGGGCGCCGCGCAGGTGGGCGTGGTGCAGGTGCAGGCGGACGCCTGACCGAAGCACGCGTTGCTGCTCGCGGGCACGACCGAGTAGCAGTACTGGCGGCCGTTGGCGACCTCCGGGTCCGTGTAGCTGGTGCCGGTGACGGTGGCCACGCGCGCCTTGCCGAAGTCACAGCCCGCGAAGCCCTCCGTCTTCATCACCCAGTACTGGCTGGCGCCCGCGGAAGCGGTCCACGACAGGCTCACCTGGCTGTCGCCCGGGGTGGCCGTGGTGGTGGGGGCCGCCGTGGGGCCCGCCGCGCAGCCGCCGTTGGTGGGCGCGGGCGTGGAGCAGGCGATGTTGTGGCGGTTGTACGCGGCGTAGATGGCCGTCATGTGCGGCGTGCCGTCCGCCAGGTTGCCGTTGTCGTCGTCCGCGGCCAGCCACTGCATGTAGCCGTTCGTCGCGCCGCAGCCGTCGGACGTGCCCGCGGTGCAGTTACAGGCGTGCCACGTGCCGATGTTGCCGGAGCCCTGGTAGAAGAGCTTGTTGCCCAGGAGGAACGCGTCGTTGGAGTTGTAGTTGAAGGGCGCCGCCGTGAGGTCGCGCGTCACCAGGTCCCACGCCGCCTGGCGCACGGGGGACGCGGCGCAGTGCACCTGCTTGCTGCACGGGCCGGAGCCGGACGAGCACATCTTGCAGGTGAAGTTCTGCGGGGTGGCCGGGATGTTCGGCGCGCTCGCCGCCCAGTCCGCGTCACGCACGCCCGAGCAGCGCAGGTTGCACCAGGACTGGCCCGTCACCTGCGACTCCTGCTGGTTGTAGCCCGTGCCGTCCGGCGTGAGGCCGCAGCCCGTGTTCGTCGTCTGGAAGAAGCCGTAGCCCACGCAGGACGTCTGCAGGCGCAGGATGCCCGCGATGTCCGCGTAGCCCTCGCTGGAGTTGGACAGCGAGCCGTTGGCATCGAAGTTGTCCATGCCGTGGCCCCACTCGTGGTCGAACACCGCGCCAATCTCACCGGTGTTCCGGCAGCCGCCACCGGACTTGTAGAAGTTCACGGTGCTGCCGTTCCAGAACGCGTTGCACGTGCTGGACAGGTTCACGTTGGACGTCAGCTGGCCCTGCAGCCAGGTGTTGCTGGGCAGCCAGCCGCGGGCCACCTCCTTGATCTTGTTCAGCTCGTAGAAGCTGGAGCGCGCCGCCGGGGTGTTGCCCGCGGACGTGCCCGCGGGCACCGTGCAGTCGTGGTCGTTGTTCACGCCGCCCAGGTCCAGGCTGCCCGTGGCGGAGCTCACGTTGATGGCGCCGCAGCTGTCGGCGATCCTCACGTACTTGCCGGCGAGCGTCGTGTTGAGGGTGCCGGCGCTGTAGTTGTAGATGCCCGCGCCGTCCGTGAAGTTGTTGGGCGACGCGAAGCCCGTGTTCGCCCACGGCATGGGCGTGTTGGGCTGCATGGTGCCGCACGTCTCCTTCGACGTGCAGGTGCCGATGTTGGTGGACGGGTACACGCCGCCCTTCACCTGCGCGTCGAAGTAGTGGTTGTCATCCTCCACGGCGAGCACCTCGCCGGAGTTGGCGTCCACCGTCACCTTCCAGCGCTCGTGCTCACCGGGGTTGGAGAAGCCGTAGCTCCACACCAGCGCGTGGCCGTAGCCCTGGCCAAAGGCCGCGCCCGTGCGCGCGAACGGAGTCACCTCCAGCGTGGGCTGCTGCCACAGGCTGGTGGGCGACAGCGTCTGGCCCAGGAACGTGCTGCCCGCGGCAATGGCCTGGTTCGCGGTGAAGCGGGGCTTCGTGTCGATGCCCACGTTGGCCCACGCCTCCGTGCCCAGGAGGATGAGGTTGCCGTGGCTGATGGTGGCCGCCAGCCGGCCGTGCCGCACCGTGATGCCGTTCACCACCTGCGGGATGTGCACCTGCCACAGCGTTTCCGTCACCTGCGTCACGCGCGGCGAACCCAGCTGCAGGAGGTCCACGCCAATCGCGTCCTGATGGTCCGCGACGAACTTGAAGACGAGCTCTCCCACCACGGACTCGTCCACGCTGCCCACCGAGCGGCCCAGACCCTGGCGCACGGACTCGAGCGAGACGTTGTTGCGGAAGCCGTCACCGGGGATGAGCGGGAAGCTGCCCTGGATGCCCGTGGGCATGCCGGACAGCGGATCCAGATACACCTGCACGTTGCCGCCAAAGCGGGTGACGAACCCCGCCCATTTGTCCGCGCCCGCGCGCGGCATCAGCGACCGCGCCTTCTCCAGCGGCACGTTCTGGATGGGCAGGTAGAGGTCTGGCTTGAAGAAGGCCTTCTTCGCCGCCGCGCTCTGCTGCTCGGGCTGGGAGGGTTGGAATGCGTACGTCGTGGATGACACCAGGAGGGCAAGACAACACAACGCTGACCGCAGGGGGCGCATGACGTCTCCTCGGGTGATGCCGCCGGACGGGACCGGCGGGCTCCGGGGCGGAGCGCCTCCTGCTTAGGTCATATGCTTTTTAAGTTGGTATTGCGGTTATTCCTGATTAGGGCCGTATTTCAGAAAGTGGAAGGGAATCAACGGCTTGGAGTGTTCACTCGCTCAAGGTTGGGGCCACAGCCGGACGCGGTCGTCCTGGATGAGCTTGCCATTGACCGCGTCGGTGGTGCCGCTGGCCATGAAGCGGCGGGGCGTCTCCCGCGTGGCGACGAGCGCGGCCTCCGCCCACAGGAGCAACAGCAGCGCCCCAGCGAGCGCGGGCAGCCTCCGGGCCACGGCCGCGTGGCGCTCGCCCAGGACCTTCAATGGCAGCACCAGGAGCGGCAGGAGCGCGGGGAAGACGACGAGCAGGCCGCGCGCATAGCCGAAGAAGGCGAGCGTGATGAGCACCCGGTGCAGCACCACCAGCGACAGCAGCCGGAAGGGCGCGTGCGCGGGCTTGAGCGACAGCAGCATCCCCGCGAGGAGCAGCGCCGCCAGCGGCCACTTGAGCCACGCGGAGTCGGGGACGAACACGTCCACCGGGGCGCGCTCGCCGGTGAGTCCTCCGGGCATGTCCGACACGCCGATGCCCAGGCGCAGGCCGTCCAGCCACAGGTCCAGCTTCGTCCAGAGCAGCCGGGCCGCGTCGCCGGGCGAGGCCACCATCCAGCGCAGCCCTTCCTCGTAGCCGTGCAAGAGCAGGCGCCGGTGCTCCGGGCGGGAGGGGTCCAACTGTCCGTTGTTGCCGCCCTGATTGATGAGGGCCGGCGTGAAGCCCCCGGTGGCGCCCGCGTGGTTGGCCATGGCGAAGTTGAGCGGCCCATACACCGTGACGGGCACCCACTCCGGCAGCGGCTCCAGGTGCGGCGCCCGCGCGTTCAATTCGCGCATCGTGTCCACGTTGCGCAGCGCGGAGGGCACGAGCAGGAGCAGGGACACGCCCATCGCCGCGCCCCAGCGCAGGGCCCACGGCTTCCAGGGCCCCCGCTCGCGCGCGGTCCACGCATACGTCAGGAGGAAGGGCCACAGCCCCAGGTGCTCCGCGCGGGTGAGGGTGCCCCAGCCCATCACCGCGCCCAATCCCAACACCGCGGGCCAGGACGGCACCGCGCCGCCCATGCGCAATGCCAGCGCACAGGTGAAACACAGCCACAGCGCGGACAGCGTTTCATTGCTGTACGTGGTGGACAGCACCAGCCACCCGAAGCTCGTGGCGTACAGCCCCGCCGCCACCAGACTCCACGGCGTTCCCAACAGGCGCCGCCAGAAGCCCTGGCAGAAGGCCACCGTGGCCGCGCCCAGACAGGCGAGCGCGAGCTTGTACGGCAGCGCGCTGCCCGCGGGCTCGCCCAGCACCCGGTACAGCAGTCCCAACAGCGCGGGGAACAGGGGCGGGTGGTAGGGCAGGGCGACCGGGCCTTCGCGGCCCCTCGCCAGGTCCACCGCGGCGGTGTGGAAGAAGCGCGCGTCGCCCGCGAAGAAGACGGAGAAGGGCCAGTCCCGGTCCGGCGAACCCGCCAGGTACAGTCCGCGCAGGAGGAGGCTGGCGGCGAACGTGGCCACCATGCCCCAGGCCGCCGGGTGCCGCCGGACGGCGTCTGGCAGGGAAAGCGAGGCCACGGGCTCCTCCGGGGCAGAAAGGCGCCGCACTCTACATTGGTCCGCGCGCACGGGCCTGGGGCTGGGATATGGACGGGGTGCGTCAAAACGGGAGGACGTACATGAGCCGGGTGCTGGACGAGCTGTTGGGGCTCCTGAAGCTGGAGCCCATCGAGGAGAACCTGTTCCGTGGCGCCAGCCAGGACCTGGGCTTCCGGCAGCTCTTCGGAGGGCAGGTGCTGGGGCAGTCCGTGTCCGCCGCCAGCCAGACGGTGGAGGAGAAGCGCGCGGTGCACTCGCTGCACGGCTACTTCCTGCGCCCCGGGGACGCGAGCCTGCCCGTCGTCTACACCGTGGACCGCGTGCGTGACGGCGGCAGCTTCACCACCCGCCGCGTGGTGGCCATCCAGAAGGGGCAGCCCATCTTCACGCTGATGGCGTCCTTCCAGGGGGAAGAGCCGGGCTTCACGCACCAGGCCACCATGCCGGACGTGCCGCCGCCGGAGTCACTGCCCACGGACCTGGAGCTGTTGGGGCGCCACGCGGGCCGGATGTCGGAGCGGCACCGGGAGAAGTTCCTCTCCGCCAAGCCCATTGAGATGCGCCCGGTGACGTACGTAGACCCCTTCGAGCCCACCGCCGAGCCGCCCGTGAAGCACGTCTGGTTCCGCGCCGACGGCGCCATGCCCGACGAGCCCCAGGTGCACCGCTACGTGCTCGCGTACGCCAGCGACTTCAACCTGCTGGGCACCGCGCTCCAGCCGCACGCGCAGACGTTCCTCCAGCCGGGCTTCCAGATGGCCAGCCTGGACCACGCGCTGTGGTTCCACGGCGACCTGAAGGTCAACGACTGGCTGCTCTACACCATGGAAAGCCCCTGGGCCGGCAACGCCCGCGGCCTGGCGCGCGGGCACGTCTTCACCCGCGACGGGCGGCTCGTGGCCTCCGTGGCCCAGGAGGGGCTCTTGCGCCAGCGCACGGACGCGCGCTAGCGGAACCTCAGAACGTCAGCCGGGGCGTCGGGCCCAGGTCGATGACGCCGCCGCGGTCATCCGGGTCCGAGCCGGTGGTGGGCTTGAAGAGCTTGCTCACCATGACCAGCGACCCCATCAACGCGACGCCGATGGTGCCCGTCAGGAGCAGCGTCTTGCCCAGGCTGAACTCGCGCAGCCGGGCGTGGTCCACCTCCGACAGGGAAACGACGACCGGGGGCGCGGCGGCACTGGAGGTGGAGCCCTCCAGGGGCACGCCCCGGAAGCGGTCGCCGTCCACGCCCACCTCGATGAAGCGCTGGAACTCCGTGTCCGACTGGGCGGAGACCAGCGCCAGCGGCGTGTCGGAGGTGAACTGGTGTGCCTGGCCCTCCACGTCCCGCACTGTGCGCTTGCGGTCCGTGACGCGGTTGAGCATCACGTCACCCAGCTCCCGCATCAGCGCCGCGTTCTCGTCCCGGAAGCCATCCAGCCGCGTGAGCTCCGGCTTGGGAATGGCGTAGGTCGTGGTGCAGGACGCCAGCAGGGACAGGGCGGTCAGCGCGGCGCACAGACGCATGAGACGACTCCTCGGGATGGACTCGTGAAAGCCTATCCCGGAGCGTGCCCCGGCGCCTACCGGGGCACGCGGCCGGTGTCTCACTTCAACTTGTAGTTGGCGTCCAGCACGTCCGCCTGCGTCCGGCCCATCACCCAACCGTCGTGGTAGACGACGCCCACCGGCGCGATGGTGTCGTTCCGGTACAGGCCGATCTTCAGGTAGTTGAGCTGCCCGGAGTACTGCGTCGCGATGTTGCGCTTGGGCAGCACCAGCTGGCCGTCGTAGTACAGCTCCACGAAGCCCACGCTCGCGTTGGGGGACCACTTCACGTGGAAGACGAAGTCGTGCCACGTGTTGCGCACCAGCGGCGTGCGCCAGACGATGGTGCCCGGGGACCCGCCGATGTTCAGCCGCATCTCCTCGCCGTAGACGTAGAACTCCACCGGCGGCGAGCCGCAGCACCCGTCATGGTGCCACTGGGTGAAGAGCTGCCAGGTGTTCACGCTGGGGAAGTCCGCCGCGAAGCGCGTGCTCCAGCGGTACCAGTACTCGGAGCCCACCGCCTCCTTCGTCTGCTTGAAGATTTCGTTGCGGTTGCCGCTGGAGTTGATGGGGTCATCGCCCTGCTTCACCGTGGCCTTGAGGGCGTAGCCGCCCTCGCGCACCGGCGATGAGACGACCTGGAGCCGGTCCGCGGACATCATCTGCGTGCCGTCCCACTGGCTGCGGCTGCCGGACTCGAAGTCGCCCCGCCACACGATGCCGCCCGGGGTGGTGGGGGGCGGCGCCGTCGTGGTGCCGGAGCACGGGCGCGCCTCCGCGATGCTGGCCCAGTCGTTGAGGGAGTTGCCCTGCACCGTGACGCGCACCCGGCGCGCGCTCACCGACGTGAAGGCGTACGTCTCCGCCGCGGTCGTGTTGCCCTTGCTCTTGCCGCTGTACACCTGCGTATAGGTGTAGCCGTCCGGCGACACGGAGACGGTGAACGTGTTCGCGCGCTTGTTGCCCTCGTGCCAGGCCACCGACACCGCGCTCACGGCCTTGGTGGCGCCCAGGTCGAAGTCGAGCCACTGGCCCTTGCCCAGGCTGCTCCAGCGCGTGGTGAGCTGATCATCCATCGCGTTCGCCGCGACGCTGCCGGCGCCGTCGTCGCCGCTGGCCTTCACGCTGGCGGGGGTGAGCTGCGTGCAGCCGGTGGTGGTGAGATCCTCGGCGGACGTCTCGAGCGTAGGCTGGCGGTCTTCAACCGGAAGGGAACCATCCGGAGCGCCACAGCCGACGGCGCCCAGGACGAACAACGTTTCAACCAGGAGGAGGGTTTTCTTCAAGGAATTGGCCCAGGGGGAAAGGACAGGCAGTGAAAAGCCATGCTCCAACGACAGGAGACAGGGGCATGGCTGGGGGATGTCTGGCTTTACGGCGGGACAATCCCCTCTCGTGCTCCCGGACCTGTTCGACAGGGCCGCGTCGACGGGAGGAGAAAGACAGCGTGAAGGGTGTTCGGTGCTCCATCCGGCAGCGGGGGGAAAGCCTGCCGTGTTCCAAGGTGATAAACCGAATACCGAAGTTTTATTTCGAACACAAGCGACGCTGAGCCCGCTTGCATGCTGGGCAGGTTCGGAACAAAAGACAGACATCAATTTCAGACGGCCCCGTTGGAATCCTTCAACACGCCGGAAGGGACGACACGGCCCGTCGCGTGGGATGCGCACCGCCGGAGCACGGACGTTTCGCGCCGTGGGTTGTGGTGCGGTGTGGGGGAGGGTTCGCCGTGTTCCGGGCAGGGCGCTTTGGACCCGTGTCCACTTGCGGCGTGCTGAGAGGACATCCCCTTTGCCGCCGACTTGCGATGACGGGAGAATCAGGCAGAAACCCCGTCCGCAATGTTCGTATTTTTCCAGGAAGCCCGCCGCGCGGCGGCCATGAGGCCGGTCGAGTGACGCACCCCATGTCGCGCCCCGACTCCGAGCAGGTGCCCCGGAGCGAGCGCAAGCCGCTGTACGTGAAGGTGGTGACCCAGCCGGCGTTGCATGGCTGCTGGTCCGTGAACATCAGCGAGACGGGCATCGGGCTCATCGCCACGCCGCGCAGCCCCTCCGAGGGCCCGCGCGAGAACGAGCCGGTGGAGATGGCCTTCTCGCTGCCGGACACGGGCGCCCACGTGCGGGTGCACGGCACGGTGCGCTGGCGCCACGACACGGCGGGCGGCGGGGGCACCGTCGCGGCGCTGGGCATCAGCTTCGGCGCCTTCGACGCGGCGGACGGCGTGAAGCTGGCGCGCTACCTGGCCACGTCCCACCTGCAGGTGGTGGCGGCCTTCGCCTCGGACGACGAGTCGCGCGCGGTGCGCCAGGCCCTGGACGGCGTGGCCACGCCGCACTTCGCCGCCACCGCGGAGGACGTGCACGCGCTGCTCACGCGCGGGGACATGGCGGTGCTGTTGGTGTGCGGCCAGGACGAGTCGCGGGCGCTCGCGCTGGTGGAGTCCCTGGCGGAGCTGCGCGCGGAGGTGGACCCCACGGGGGCGGGGCCGCCCAGCGACCTGGCCTCGCGCATCGTCTACTGCGCCCCCGCGGCCCCCGAGCGGCTGGTGGCGCTCTTCAACTCCGGCCGCATCTACCGGGCGCCGGGGGCCTGGCCGGACCCGGAAGCCATGCGCGAGGCGGTGCTCCAGGCAGGGCGCGAGCATGGCTTCCGCACGGAGCAGTGGCGCATGGCGCTGGAGCTGGAGCGCAACCTCATGCGCGAGCGCGCGCTGGCCCAGACGCCGGTGGTGGGCGTGGGCCGCCACGGGGAGGACCTGGGCTTCCGCAGCCCGCCCATGCAGCGGGTGATGGAGATGGTGCGTCTGGTGGCCCCCCACCGGGTGGCGGTGCTGCTGCAGGGCGAGACGGGCACCGGCAAGGAGGTGCTGGCGCGCATCCTCCACCGCCTCTCCGGCCGGGGGGACCTGCCGCTCGTCGTCCAGGACTGCGGCGCGCTCACGGAGACGCTGCTGGAGAGCGAGCTGTTCGGCCACGTGAAGGGGGCCTTCACCGGCGCGGTGTCGGACCACCCGGGCCTCTTCGTGCTGGCCAACGGCGGCACCATCTTCCTGGATGAGATTGAGAACACCACGCCCAACCTCCAGGCGAAGCTGTTGCGCGTGCTGGAGACGGGCGACATCCGCCCGGTGGGCGGCACCCAGGTGCGCCACGTGGACGTGCGCGTGGTGGCCGCGAGCAACCGGGACCTGGGCGAGGAGGTGCGCGCCGGCCGCTTCCGCGCGGACCTCTTCTACCGGCTCAACAGCTTCACCATCGACATCCCGCCCCTGCGCGAGCGCCCGGAGGACATCCCGGAGCTGGCCCGCGCCTTCGTGGAGCAGTTCAACCGCACCCTGAAGCGCTCCGCCACGGGCGTGGCCCCGGACGCGGACGAGGTGCTGCACGGCTATGGCTGGCCGGGCAACGTGCGAGAGCTGCGCAACGTGGTGGAGCGGGCGGTGCTCCTGTCCCGGCCCGGGGAGATGCTCACCCGGCGCCTGTTGCCGCCCGCGCTCCTCAACAACACGCTGCCCCGGGCGGACCCCACCGGGGATGGTTCGCTGAGGGCCCGGCTCCAGCAGGTGGAGCGCGACCTCATCCGCGAGGCCCTGGAGCGCCATGGCGGCGTCCTGCGCCGAGCCGCCGTGGCCCTGGGCATGGACCCCGTGACGTTGGGCCGCCGGGCCCGGCGCCACGGGTTGTGGAAGGCGGAGTAGCCCTCCGCCCTCCACGCCTTCGTCAGTGCGCCCGCATCCACTGGAGCATGGGCTGCCACACGCGCACGCGCGCGTCCCTGGCGAGGAACAGGTCCGCGTGGCCGAAGTCCAGCTCGCGCTGCGCTTCCGGCCGGCTGCGCACGATGAGGTGGGTGACGTCCGTGCTCCCCAGGAGGCGCGTGGAGTACTCGCCGTAGCGGCCCACGCCGCCCGCCGCGCCCACGTACAGCACCGGCACCTTCACGTCCTTCAGGTGGTCGTCGTAGGGCACGTCCAGGCCGCACAGCTGCTTCTCCGTCTCCACCACCTCGTTGAGGCTCTGGTAGGGCACCGCCAGCTGGAGGTAGTCGAACAGGGTGGGCTCCGACGTGAAGGCCGTCCTGTCCGGAAGGCCGGCGGTGTCCGGCACGCTGCCCGCCAGGTGGTAGCCCGGCGTGATCGGCTGGAGCGGCGCCAGGAGCGCCCCGGTCCGCCCGGCGGCGATGACCGCGAACTTCCGGTTGGTGGGCCGGACCGGGCCCGCGAAGCCCGCCGGGGCCAGCGGGGACGGAGCGTTGGGAGCGCGGGTCGCCAGCTCACCCATGGTCTTCACCGGCATGCCCGGCGCGGGCCCCAGCAGGCCCCCTTCCGTGCGGCCCTCGTCACGGGCGGCCTGGAGCGCCTCGTACCGCTGGCACGCCCACTGGCGCTGCTCGGCCGCGTCCGGCCCGTAGCGCAGCACCATGTCCATGGGCACGAAGCCGTCCACCCGGCGCAGGGCGCGCGGACGCTGCGACTCCCCGTCCAGGTACGCGTACCCGAGGGTCGCGCCCCGGCTCCAGCCCAGCAGGAACATCCGGTCGTTGTTGCCGCCGTTGCCGGACAGCCGCCGCACCACGTCCGCCAGCGCCAGGCCCGTGCCCACGTCCTTCACGTGCGACTGCATGTTCCAGTCCTCCATGAACTGGAAGTTCGTCTCCGCCTCCGGCACGCCCACCCAGCGCAGGTCCAGGCCCCACACGTCCACGTCCTGGCTCGCCAGGAACGTTGCCAGGGAGCGGTTCTCCGGCATCGTCGTCACGCAGGTGTTGGTGAGGAACGCGGGCACGAAGCCCCACAGGTCCCCGTGCACCATGAACACCGCCCGGCTGCTGCGCGCCGGAATCCACGGGTACGCCTCGCGCACCACGCGGTGCACGGTGATGGCGTCGTACTTCCCCGTGCCCACCCGCACCTTCCAGCTGTAGTGCGCCAGGCCACCGCCCACCACCTCTCGCTTCGTGCTGGAGGCCACCAGGCCCGCCGCCACCAGTGGCCGCGTCCACGGATCCGCCTGAAGAGTCACTTCGTGCGCGTCCCCCGGATTCGCGCGCAGCGCCACGAACAACGCCAGCATCGCCCACAGGCTCAACGTCCCACGCATACCGACCTCGGATCGCATTGAGGGTCCCCCACGCAGACAAGCGCCAGGCTCTGACACCCGGTGCCTCCCGATGCAGGCCTTCCCAGAGCACCTTCCGCGCCAGGGCCCAAGTAGTTGATTTCATTGGTGCTGCCCCGCAGGGCAAGCTTCACCGGTGAAGGCCGCTGGACGCCGCTCCCAGCACCCTCCGAGTGAATAAACGCAGGACGCCGCGTACTTCAATGCTGAGACATGCGGACCACGAATGGAGCGGGTCCCCTGGGACTGAACGGACACCCCCGCCGGCCCCCCAGGGTGTGTTTGTTCATTCAATCCAACACATACATTTGAAACAGGCAAGTCCTGGATG
>NZ_RAWQ01000124.1:0-31150 GCF_003668965.1 Corallococcus sp. AB030 | reverse complement strand
GCCCCACCCGGCGCCCCTTCTTACTTCTTCAACACCACACGGGGATGTCACGGAAACCGTGTTCATACGGCCTTGCCGGTTCAGGGCCGTGAATCGTGAATGAAGAGGGGGATGAACATGAGACACCCACGAATGGCCCATGCGGGAGTGATGCTGTTCAGCGCCGCGGTGCTGATTGCCATGGCGCTGCCGCGGATGGCGGCCACTGCACCCCAGCCGCTGCTGGACGCGCCTCGCGCCTCTCCCACGGGGATGGGGCCTCGCGCCGTGGCGCTGGGCGACTTCGACGAGGACGGGCGTCTGGACGTCATCACGGCCAACCACACCGCGGGCACCGTGTCCGTGTTGCGGAGCCTGGGGGACGGAACGTTCGCGCCCGGCATGGAGCGGCCCACCGGGGCGTTGCCCGGCGCGGTCGCGGTAGGGGACTTCAACGGGGATGGCCACCTGGACGCGGTCACCAGCCACTTCGGAGGCACGGTGTCCGTGCTGCTGGGGCGCGGGGATGGGACGTTCGGCGCGCGGACCGACCACTCCGTGGGCGCGGAGCCCTCGGCCGTGGACGTGGGCGACCTGGACGGCGACGGACGCCTGGACGTGGTGACGGCCAACTCGCTCGACGACTCCGTGTCGGTGCTGTTGAACCGGGGCTCCGGACGGTTCGTGCATCAGAAGGATGTCAACGCCGGCACCAACCCATTCGCGGTGAAGGTGGCCGACGTCAACCACGACGGGATGGCGGACCTGGTCACCGCGAACTTCGTGGACACGGTGTCGGTGCTGCTCGGCAACGGGGACGGGACGTTCCGGCCGCGCATGGACTTCGCCACGGGCAACGCGCCCTACTCCGTCGCGGTGGTGGACGTGGATGACGACGGGAAGCTGGACGTGGTCACCGCGAACTTCCGGGGCCAGAGCGTGTCCGTGCTGCGCGGCACAGGCGCCGGTACGTTCCCCGTGCGCGTGGATTTCGCCGTGAAGGGCGGGCCGTACTTCGTCGCGGCCGGCGACTTCAACGGCGATGGGATGCCGGATCTCATCACCGCGAACTTCAACGAGGACACCGTGTCCCTGCTGCCCGGCCAGGGCCACGGTTCCTTCGGCGCGCCCACGCGCCTGGCCACCGGCGAGGGCCCCGCGGCGCTCGCGGTGGGCCTGCTCGACGGCGACCTGAAGCCGGACGTCGTCACCGCCAACACCCGGAGCCATGACGTGTCCGTGCTTCGGGCCGCGGCCTCCGCGGACGTGGAGGTGACGCTCACCGCTGTCCCCAGGCCGGGTGTGTCCGTGCCGCGCATCGACTACACGCTTACCGTCACGCAGCACGGGCCGGATCCGCTGAACCGGGCCGTCATCACCGTGGCCCTGCCCCCGGGCCTCCAGGCCAGCACCCGGGACTGCCTCATGGCCGCCGGCACGCTCCAGTGCGAGGTGGGACCGATGGCCGTGGGCGACACCGCCCTCCTGCGGTTCTCCGCGCCGCTGCCTCGCTCCAGCGTGGGCCTGTCCTACCGCATCACCGCCACGCGGACGCTCAGCGTCCCCGAGGACCCCCACTCCGCCAACGATGCCGCGAGCCAGGACTACGTGTCCCTGGGCGGACTCGCGGCGACGTGGTGGTAGCGGTCCAGCCGGCGCGCCTTCCCTGGAGCGCTTCAGCCAACGACGTGGCGAGCCTGGACCGCGTGTCCCTGGGCAGGCTCGCCGCGACGTGGCGGTAGCAGCCCGGCCGGTAAGTCCTTCCTGGAGCGCATCGGCGTGAGCGCTTCAGCCAACGACGTGGCGAGCCTGGACTACGTGTCCCTGGGCGAGCTCGCCGCGACGTGGTGGTAGCAGCCCGGCTGGTGCGCCTTCCCTGGAGCGCTTCAGCGCGGGCGCTTCAGCTTGGACCACATGAGCCCGACGAAGGTGTCGGGGGCAGGCTCCGCGGTCATCAACTCTTCGTCTTCGTGACCGCGCGCGGGGGGCGGCAGGGGCTTGGGGGCCACGGGAAACGGAAGGGGCTCCGAGGTGTTCAGGCCCTGTGCCTGGCGTTCCATCACCTCCGCGAAGGAGCGCTGGGGCGCGTTGCGCTCCGCCACCGGAGCGGCGCCTTCCACGCTATGGAGGGCCCGGATGCGAAGGATGACGCTGGCGCCTTCCGCGCGCGAGATGCCCGTCACCCGCCCGATTGGACCTCGCGGCCCGCGTTCCCGGCTCATCGGTTCCCTCCCGGTCTTCGCTAGAACCGTAGCGCCTCCAGCCCCCCGCCGGCCACTGCCCGGCCCTCCGGCGAGCCACGGAGAGGCCCGCCCGGCCGGCAGGCCATCGTGGCCCCGCTGTAACCGTTCCCCGGGGTCGCGCGTAAGTTGGAATGGCGCCCTTTCTTCCGACGGCGCCCGGAGGCTTCGCGACCCATGTCGTCCGCCCGTGCAGTGCCGTCTCCCACCCCGCGGCCCGTGGCGCACCGGCTGTGGCCCGCCCTGCTGGTGCTGGCCGCCGCCCTGAGCGCGTGCACCGAAGCGCGTGGTGCTCCGCCCGGCGAGAAGCCCGCGGCCACCGCGTACGCCCCGCCACAGGACGGCCGCGCGTACACGAAGCCGTCCGACGCGGAGCTGAAGCGCAACCTGTCCCCCCTCGCCTACCAGGTGACGCAGCACGAGGCCACCGAGCCGCCCTTCCGCAACGCGTACTGGAACAATCACGATGAAGGGCTCTACGTCGACGTGGTCAGCGGCGAGCCGCTGTTCTCCTCGCGCGACAAGTTCGAGTCCGGCACCGGCTGGCCCAGCTTCATCCGCCCCCTGGACAAGGCCCACGTGGTGGAGAAGCGCGACAGCACCCTGGGCATGGAGCGCGTGGAGGTTCGCTCGAAGGACGGCGACTCGCACCTGGGCCACCTCTTCGAGGACGGGCCCAAGCCCACGGGTTTGCGCTACTGCATCAACTCCGCGTCGCTGCGCTTCATCCCCGTGAATGAGCTGGCCGCGAAGGGCTATGGCAAGTGGCTGCCCTCCTTCGGCCGCGCGGCCCCGAGCGGACCCCAGGGCGCGCTCGCCCCCGCCGCGGGCGCCGTCGTGCTGGCGAAGGCGACGGTCCCCACGGAGGCCACTCGCGAGACGGCGTACCTGGCGGGCGGGTGCTTCTGGGGCATGGAGGACATCCTCCGGAAGATCCCGGGCGTCATCGACACGGAGGCCGGCTACACGGGCGGCTCGAAGAAGGACGCGACCTACGAGGACGTGCACACCGGGGAGACGGGGCACGCGGAGGCTGTGCGCGTCGTCTTCAACCCGAAGCTGCTGACTTACGAGGCGCTGCTGGAGCAGTGGTTCTTCCGCATGCACGACCCGACGACCCTCAACCGCCAGGGCAACGACGTGGGCTCGCAGTACCGCTCCGCCATCTTCTACCTGTCGGACGCGCAGCGCCGGACGGCGGAAGCGGTGAAGGCCCGCGTGGACAAGTCCGGCAAGTGGTCCCGGCCCGTCGTCACGCAAATCACCGCCGCCAGCGAGTGGGTGCCCGCCGAGGGCTACCACCAGGACTACCTGGTGAAGAACCCCGGCGGCTACACCTGCCACTACCTGCGCGACTGAGAGCCCCGCCGCGCCCTCACGCGGCGCGGTCGTGCACTTCGAACGTCATGCCCGCCTTGCGCAGGCGCTCCACCAGCACCATGCCCATGGCGGACGCGGGGGTGAGGATGCCGCCCCGCTTGGGGATGGTGTCGAAGGCGAGGCACAGCGCGGACTCCGCGAGCATGCGCGCCGTGGCCGCGTAGCCCGGGTCGCCCTTCGACGCGACCTTGCCCTCCACCTTCACGCGCTGGCCGCTCTTGGGCGAGTGGCCCTCGCCCAGGAGCCGCACCTCGAAGAGGCCGCGCTCACGCACGGTGGCGGACGGGCCCTCGCCCGGCGCGGGCAGCACGTGCTTCTCCAACAGCTCCCGCGCGGGGTCCACGTTCGACAGGAGCATGAACCCGCCCAGCCCCGCGGTGGTCGCCGCGGCGAGCGCCAGGCCCTTGGGCCCGGGACCGAAGTCGGAGACCTCCGAGTAGAAGAAGTCTCGGCCCCACGGGTAGCCCAAGAGCGCGTTGGAGCGCCGCACGACGCGCGTGTTGACGGAGGCCATCACGAAGGGCGCGGTCCACGTGCCCGTGTCCGGGCTCTTCTTCACCGTGGCCAGGTCGCGCTCCTCCTTCGTGCCTCGGGAGGGCTCAGGGTCCAACGCGTGGGCGCTGGTCAGCACCTTCTTGAGGGCCGGCTCCGCCTTCACCGCCGCCAGGGTGTCCATCATGCTGGCGATGGTGCCGCCGCTGAAGCCGCCGCGCATGCGCGTCAGGTGGAAGCGCACCTGGTCGCAGTGGCCGCCGTGCTTCTCACGCATGTAGTCCTGGACCATCAGCGTGCCCAGGTCGGAGGGGATGGAGTCGAAGCCGCAGGTGTGCACGATGCGGGCGCCCGTCTCGCGCGCCCGCGCGTCGTGGGCGTCGATGGTCCTGCGCATGAACTGCACCTCGCCCGTCAGGTCGCAGTAGTCCGTGCCGGCGCGGACGCAGGCGTCGACCAGCTCGTTGCCGTAGCGGGCATAGGGGCCCACGGTGGAGATGATGACGCGCGTGCGCGCCACCATCGCGTCCAGCGAGGCCGCGTCCTTCGCGTCCGCGAGCACCACCGGCAGGTCCGCGAACTCCGGCCGCACCTTCACCAGCTCCGAGCGGACCTGATCCAGCTTCGCCTCGTCACGCCCGGCGATGGCCCACTTCGCGCGGTGCGTCTCCTGGTTGCGAGCCAGGTACTCCGCCACCAGGCGGCCGGTGAATCCCGTGGCGCCCCACAGGATGATGTCGAACGCGGGCTTCTTGTCGTGGGCCATGGGGCGGCGCGTAGCCGGACCCTCCATGTGAGCGCAAGCGCGATTCCACGGCCCGTGAACGCCCTGTGCGGGGCACCACATCAGGCGCGCAGGCGCAACCGGATGGGCCCGCGCGCGGTGGAGGGCTCCACCACCCTGCCCCCCTGGACGATGTCCAGCACGCCGCGAGCCACGAGCCTGCGCGCCGCCTCGCGCACGGGCTCCATGCACGCACGCCAGTCCTCGCCGCCGGACGCGCGGGCGACCTCGGAGGGGCACACGGTGGCGCCGCCTGCCCGCTGGGAGAGCAACTCCAGGATGCGCGCCTCCCACGGGGAGTCCCGCGCCTGGGTCCGCGTCCCCCGGCATGCCCCCGAGCAGTACCGCACCTGTTCCCAGTCGCGCGCCCACTTGCGGCGCCAGGTGATGGCGCGGCCGCAGACGGCGCAGGGCTTGGGAGGCGGAGGGGACGTCATGCACTCCCATCGATGCGTCCCGCCACGCCGGGATTCAACCCCCGCCGACGTCGATGACCGGGATGCGTCAGCCCAGCGCCGCCTCCACCTCCACGGCGCGGTGCGCGTACGTGTGCTCGGCCAGCACGCGCCGGAGCGCGGCCTGTCCCATGCGCCGGGCGTCTTCCGGGGTGAGGCGCTTCACGTGCTCGGCGACCTCTTCACCGGAGCGGGCCACCAGGACCTCGCGGCCGGGCTCCAGGAATTGCTCCACGCCCTCGAAGGCGTCGGTGATGAGGCAGGCTCCCGCGCCCGCGGCCTCGAACACGCGCGGGGACGGTGAGAAGCCGAAGCGCGCCATGCTGTCGCGGTGCAGGTTGAGCACCGCGCGCGCCGAGCTGTTCACCGCGTTGTGGTCCTGCGTGTAGACGTGGCCCAGGCGCCCGACGTTGGAGGGCACGACGCGTTCCTCCCAACCGTTGCCGCCCAGGAGCATGCGCGAGCGGGGCAGCGACTCCGCGACCTTGAAGAAGCAGGCCTCCACGCGCGCCTCTCGGTCCGGCAACCGGTTGCCCAGGAAGGCCAGGTCGCAGGCGAAACGCGACTCAGGCGCCACGGGGCGGTGCGTGTCCGGATCCACCGCGGGGTGGATGGCCACACAATGCTTCGCGCCCAGCTCGCGGTACGCGTTCACCACCGGCGCGCCGCCGCCGGACGTGAGGATGTGGTCGAAGCGCGGGATGAGCTGACGGAAGAGATGGTGGGCATCCTTCGCCACGTGCTCCAGCGTGGCGGGCGCGCTCATGTCCCAGAACACCACCTGCGTGCCGGAGCGGCGCAACTCCAGCACTCGCGCATCCAGATACGCGTCGAGGGCGCCCACGCCACTGGCCTTCACCACCACGTCGACACCGAAGGCGTCGTCCAGGCACTCGTCCACCGAGCCCAGGTTGTTGGAATAGACGACGACGCGTGCCTGGTCCGGTCCCTGGAGGTCGCGGTGCTCCTGCCGGCCGGAGGCATCCGGTTCATAGAAGGCGACCTGGTGTCCGCGCGCATGCAGGGCGCGCAGCAGGCCCCGGTAGTAGGTGGCCGCGCCGTTCCACCAGGTGGACACGAGGCTGGAACCGAAGAAGGCGAAGCGCAGGCCACGGCTCATGCGAGGACTCTTTCCGAGGACAGCGGGTGGAGGACGTCGCCGGACATCCCCAGCTCCTGACAGAAGACGAGCAGCGCCTCCACCCGGTGCGCGCAGGTATGCCGCGACAGTACCGTGCGCAGGCCGGCTTCCGCGAAGGCGTGCCGCATCTCCGCGTCCGCGACCAGCGCGGACAGGTGGCGCCGCATCTGCGCCCCGTCCCGGGCGACGAGGTAGTCCTTCCCCGCGGTGAAGAGCCCGTCCGAGTCCTCCCACGGAGCGGACACCAGCGGGATTCCGCACGCCAGCGCCTCGAAGGGGCGGATGGTGGGGACGCCGGGCAGCAGCGTGGCGTAGGGCCGCCGGGGGATGTGCACGGTGACGCGCGCCTGGGAGAAGGCCAGGGGCACGCGGTGGTTGGGCAGCCAGCCGGCGTACTCGATGCCGGCGTCGAAGAGGGCTCGCAGGGCGGGGACCGGATAGCGCACGCCGTGCACCCGCGCGGTGAGGCCCAGCTCGTGCACCGGCTCCACGAGGAACTCCTGCAGCTCCTTCGTGCGCTCGTCGTCCCCCCAGTTGCCAACCCAGACCAGGTCGCGCACCTCGCGGTTGCGCGGGTGCGGGTGGAACACGCGCACGTCGGCGGCCTCGTGCCAGGTCCACGCCCGCCGCGCCCAGCCCCGCTCCAGGTAGAGGTCCCGGAGCACGTCTCCGGAGGCAAGCACCCCGTCGTACCGGGACAGATCGTAGCCGGCCATCACCTCCGGCGCGCTCACGCTCCGGTGGAAGGTGTCGTGGAAGAGGAGGCGGAAGCGGCCGCCGTCACGGCGGTGCACTCCGATACGGCGCACCAGGTCCGGCGGCGTCCAGGCGTGCACCAGCACCAGGTCCGCGCCATCGAGCACGGCCTCCAGGTCCAGCGTGTCGGGCGCGTACCGCTCCGGACGCACGTGCGGATAGAGGGCGCGGACCTCGTTGAGCGCGGCCACGCCGTGGGGCTCCTCCAAGAGGCACTGGAAGCTCCCTGAGTCCTCGGGTTCGAACACACGCACGGAGTGGCCTCGCGCGGCCAGCTCCGTCACCACCCCGCGCAGGAAGTGGGCGTCACCATGGTTCCAGTCCGACAGCAGGGAATGACAGAAGAGGATGACACGCATCGATGGACGACTCCTCGGGCTCCCCGCCGCGTGGCCATGGCCCGGTCGGGAAAACGGTAAACACCCCGCCGTCCGGTTCACCCCTCCCTGATGGCTTGTCTGGGCGTCAGCCCTCGGGGACGCCCTTTCCCCTCCCTCCAGGGTCCCTTGTTCGCGAAGTACGAAGGGCTTCGTTGACACCTACGAAATCGTTCGTATAACTATGCGTAGGAAGCGGTGAGGAGAGAGGAAGCCATGAGCCGAGGAAAGCTGCCGCGACCCACGGATGCCGAGCTGGCCATCCTGCGGGTGCTGTGGGACGGGGGCTCGCGCACGGTGCGCGAGGTCCACGAGACACTCCAGGACGGGAGCGGCTACACGACCGTCCTGAAGACGATGCAGATCATGACGGAGAAGGGGCTGGTGACGCGCGACGAGTCCCAGCGCGCGCACGTCTACAGCGCCCGGCTCCCCCGGGAGAGCACCCAGCAGCAGCTGGTCACCGACCTGATGGACCGCGTGTTCGGCGGCTCCCCGGCGCGGCTCGCCCTGCAGGCCCTGTCCACGAAGAAGACGTCCCCGGAGGAGCTGGCGGAGCTGCGCCAGCTGCTGGATTCGCTCGAGAAGGAGTCGGAGTCATGAACGGTCTCATCCTGGAAGCGGTGGGTTGGGCGCTCGTGCACCTGGTGTGGCAGGGCGCGCTCGTGGCGGTGGCCCTGGCGCTGGCGCTCCGGTGGGTGGGCCGTCGTTCGGCGAACCTGCGCTACGCGCTGGCGTGCGGCGCGCTGGGCATCATGCTGGCGCTGCCGGTGGCCACCGCGTGGCGGCATGCCTCGCGCGCGGTGGAGTCCCGTCCCGCAGTGAGCACGGCGTCCGTCCCGCGGACCGTGACGCCCATGGCGGCCCCGGTAACATCCGCGCTGACGCAGCTGCCCGCTCCGCGTCACCTGAAGGAGACCGCGACGCTGCCCCGGCTGGACGGCGTGTTCCAACAGGTAGGCGAGCACCTGCCCTGGCTGGTGCTGGCGTGGGGCCTGGGTGTGGCGGCGTCGTCGCTGCGCCTGCTCAAGGGCTGGATGGGGCTGCGCCGGCAGGTGGACGAGGCGGTGCACGCGTCGTGGGAATGGCAGCAGCGGCTGGAGGTGCTGGCGCGGCGGCTGAACCTCACGCGTCCAGTGCGCCTGCTGGTGTCGTCGAAGTTGGATGTGCCGTCCACGCTGGGCTGGCTGAAGCCGGTGGTGCTGGTCCCCACCGCCACGCTCACCGGGCTGGCCGTGCGAGAGCTGGAGCTGGTGCTGGCCCACGAACTGGCCCACATCCGCCGTCACGACTTCGCGGTGAACATGGTGCAGACGCTGGTGGAGACGCTGCTCTTCTACCACCCGGCCGTGTGGTGGATGTCCCAGGTCATCCGCGTGGAGCGCGAGAACTGCTGTGACGACCTCGCGGTGCGCCATGGCCCCGGCGCCCTCCCCTACGCCCGAGCGCTCACCGCGCTGGAAGCGCTGCGGTTGCAGGGCATGGACGCCAGCGGTCCCGCGCTGTCCGCGCTGGGCGGTTCGCTGAAGGACCGCGTGCGGCGGCTGGTGGTGGCGCCCACGTCACGGTGCTCGTCGCGCTGGGCGGCGGGGGTCTCCATTGTCACGCTGGCCAGCAGTCTGGCGCTGGCGGTGCCGCTGACGGCGCTCGCCGTGCAGCCTGTGAAGGCGCCGGAGACGAAGGCCCTGGCGTCTCCTGTCGTCAGCGCCACGCCCCGTCTCCACGTCTCCGTGCCCGCGCCGGTCGCGGCTCCGGTGCTCGCGGTCGTCGCGGCGCCCCCTGCTCCGAACCCCGCTCCCGCCCCGGTCGTCGCGCCAGCTCCGAACCCCGCGCCGTCCCCGAAGGAGAAGGCCCGCGCGGCGAGCAAGGAGTCGGACGATGCCGACGAGAAGACCCGCGTGGGCGTGGATCCGCTGAGCGTGGACCAGCTGGTCGCGCTGAAGATCGCGGGCGTCACGCCGGAGGTCGTCGACCGCATCACCGCCATGGGCTACGAGCCCACGGTGGACACGCTGGTGGGCTTCCAGCACGCAGGCGTCACGCCGGACTACGCGAAGTCCATGACGGACCGCTTCGGCCGCTCCATCCCCGCCGAGCAGCTGGTGGCCATGAAGCACCTGGGCGTCACGCCGGAGTGGCTGGGGCAGATGGCCGCCCTGGGCTTCGACAAGGAGGACTCCGACGACCTGCTGTCCGCGAAGGCGCTGGGCATCAACGCCGCGTGGCTCAACGAACTGAAGGCCGCGGGCTTCGGGAAGCTGAGCCTGGATGAAGCCGTGCAGCTCCGTGCGCTGGGCGTCGACTCCAGCTACCTGCGCGAACTGGAAGCCGCGGGCGTGAAGCCCGCCACCGTGGATGAGCTGGTGCGCCTGCGCGCCGGCGGCGTGGACGCGGACTTCATCCGCCGCATGCAGAAGTCCCGGAAGTAACCCCTCCCTTCCTCTCCCAAGCGGCCCCACCGCGCGCTCCCTCCCGAGCGCGCGGAAGGGCCGCGCCTTGCCCGAAAAGGAGTCGCCGTCATGACGTCGCGCCTGTCTCCGTGGCTCACCCTGGTCGTGATGCTCCTCACCCTCCCCGTCCTCGCCGCCGAGGCCCAGCGCACCGGCACGTGGGGCGCGTACGTGAAGGAGCAGCAGTTGCAGCTGTCATTGCAGCCCAAGGACCGTCCTGATTCGCACCACGGCTTCTCCGCGCCACTCGCCGACTTCCAGGGACTGTCCACGGCGGAAGGAAGCAGCGCCCCCTTCAAGCTGGTGCGTGAAGCAGGGACGTTCGACTTCGAGGGCCGATTCAAGGACGGTCAGGGTGTGGGCACCTGGCGCTTCACCCCGGACGCAAGCTTCACGAAGAAGCTGTCGGAGCTGGGCATTCCCAAGCCGGACGCGGATGAGCAATTCCTGCTGGCCAGCGTGAACGTCGGCCCGCAGCGCGTCCAGGCGCTCGCGGCGGTGGGCCAGAAAGTCATCACCGTGGATGAGCTGGTCCAGGTGGGCATCTTCAACGTCACCCCGGAATACGTCCGTGCGATGGCGGCCGAGGGCTACCCGAAGCTGACCATCGAGCAACTGGTGAGCTGCCGCATCCACAACGTCACGCCGGAGCGCATCCAGGGCCTCGCGGCGATGGGATTCAAGGGCCTGCCCCTCGACTCACTCCTGGCCATGAGCATCCACGGCGTGACACCGGACTTCGTCCGCGAGATGCGAGGCCTGGGCTTCAAGGACCTGGGCGCGGATGACCTGGTGGCCATGCGCATCCACGGCGTCACGCCCGCGTTCGTGAAGGAGATGCGCGACGCGGGCTACGAGAACGCCACCGCGGATGACTTCGTCTCCATGCGCATCCACGGCATCGACTCCATCTTCGTCCGCTCCATGTCCAAGAAGCGCAAGTAGCCAGGCACCGGGGGCCTTGACGTTTGGAGCGTCAGGCCTTAACACTGAACCAAATGGTTCAGTCTCAAGCCGCCCTCGACCGTACGTTCGCGGCGCTGTCAGACCCGACGCGCCGGGCCATCCTCCTGCGACTGGGGGGAGGGACCGGCACGTCCATCGGCAGCCTGTCCGAACACTTCGAGATGACGCTCACGGGCTTCCAGAAGCACGTGCGCATCCTGGAGGAGGCGGGGCTCGTCACGACGGAGAAGGTCGGACGGGTCCGCCAATGCAAGCTCGGGCCGAAGCGACTGGAGGACGTGGCGAAGTGGATGGCCACCTACCGGACCATGCTGGAGCAGCGCCTGGACAACCTCGAGGACTTCCTCGAGCGCACGAAAGGAACGCCATGACGACCCAAGTCGCGAGTGCATCCCCCAACAAGGCCATCGTCACCCAGACCGCGGAGCGGGAGCTGCGCATCGAACGCATCTTCAACGCGCCCCGCGAGCGGGTGTGGAAGGCGATGACCGACCCCGCGCTCGTCTCCCAGTGGTGGGGCCGGGGCAACAAGGTGGTCGTCGAGCGCATGGACGTCCAGCGCGGCGGCCACTGGCGCTTCGTCGAACACACGCCTGAAGGCACCCACGGCTTCGAGGGCCGCTACCGCGAGGTGAAGCCCATGGAGCGCATCGAGCAGACCTTCGAGTGGGACGGCATGCCGGGCCACGTGACCGTGGAGACGATGACGCTGGAGGACCTGGGCGACGGCCGCACCAAGCTCGTCAACATCTCCCTGTTCCACACCGTGGAGGACCTCCAGGGCATGGTCGGCTCCGGCATGGAGCAGGGCCTCAACGAGAGCTACGCGGCGCTGGACAAGCTGCTCGCGCGGCCCAACTGAGGCAGGGCCCCAAAGGCGGGAGGCTCCGGGCCTCCCGCTCCCCCTGGGTCCAGCAGGAGCTCCGTCGGATTCCGCACACGCAAAGGTCCGCTGCCGGATGCTCCGGCGGCGCGGAGTGGTGCGCGCCGCACATCCCTCCCACCCTTCAATCCGTCGTACCGTCCACCCGCTTTTCGGTGTATCCCTGGCTCCCCCTCAACGGGCTTCCCCCCTGCCCGGCCCATCAGGAGCGAGCCATGCATCACAGCCGACTCAGCACGTTCGTCATCGACTGCAAGGTCGAGGACTTCGACGCCGCCACACGGTTCTGGAGCGCGGCGCTGGGGCGGGCGGTGAAGCCGGTGGATCCGGACTCGCCCACCTACCGCGAGCTGGAGGCGAAGGACACCGAGCCCATGCTGCTCCTCCAGCAGGTGGAGCACGAGAGCCGCATCCACCTGGACATCGAGTCGGATGACCTGGACGCGGAGCTGGAGCGGCTGGAGGCCCTGGGCGCGAAGCGCGTCGCCTACGTGCAGCGCTGGTGGGTGATGGAGGCCCCCACCGGCCAGCGCTTCTGCATCGTCCGTCCGCAGCGCGGTCCCCTGGCGGGCCGCGCCAACGTGTGGGACGGCGAGGGCCGCTGAAGCGCGCCCTACCCCGGGCCCAGCGCGGCCTGGAGCAGGTCCAAGAGCCCCGGCCACTCCTCCGCGGACAGCCACAGGCCCTCCGGCGCGTGCTCCGCGGTCATCCGCAGGGAGGAGGACTCGAAGAGGCGGGCCGCCAGCGCGCCCTCCTTCGGCAGCGCCCCCTCCACCCGGAGCACCTGTCCGTCCCAGGCCAGTCCCGGCGGCAACAGCTTGCGCGCCAGGGCCTGGAGCGCGGCCTTCCCGGCCCCCGTGCGCAGCGCGCCCATCAGCAGCGATGACGCGCCGGGGGACTCCTCCAGCTCCACCCGGCCGGGCGTGGCCAGCCACAGCGTGTAGCGCCCCCCGGCCAGCTCCACGCGCTGGGGGGTGGTCTCCACCCGCAGCTTCCAGCCCCGCACGTCCAGCCGCAGGTCGTACACGGACGGAGTGATGTCCCAGGAGCGCAGGGTGAGCCCCTTCACGCGGCCCAGCACGCCCCGCGACAGCGCCTCCACCCGCGCGTGCGACAGGCGCACCCGCCGGCCGCTCACGTCCACCGCCACCTGGTTGGACAGCCCCGCCGGCAGGGCCCTGGCCCACGCGACCACCCCGTCCAGCATCTCCGTCCACGGCTGCCCCGCCATCTCGCGTCACTCCCTGGGGGCCCGGCCGGGGCACCCGTCGGGTGCACAATGGGGGACGCGGGCCCCCCGTGCAAAGCATCCGCGCGGTGCTACGGTGCGCCCCGTGCCCCAGAGCGAGTCCCTGTCAGAGCGGGTGGAGCGGTTGGAGCTGCCCTTCAACGAATACGGTGTCGACCCCTACGGCATCTCCAAGAAGCACCTGAAGCTGGCGCTGGAGTTCTTCGCCTTCCTCTACCGGAACTACTTCCGGGTGCGTTGCACCGGCGTGCAGCACATCCCGAAGAAGGGACGCGGCATGCTGGTGGGCAACCACTCCGGCGGCGTCGCGGTGGACGGGATGATGGTGCTCACCTCCACGATGCTGGAGATGGACCCGCCCCGGCTCGCGCAGGGCATGGTGGAGCGCTTCATCCACAAGTTCCCCGTGGCCTCGCTGTGGGCCAGCCGCACCGGCCAGTTCACCGGCCTGCCCGAGCACGCCGTGCGCCTCCTGGAGGACGACCGGCTGCTGATGATCTTCCCGGAGGGCGCCCGCGGCACCGCGAAGCTCTACCCGGACCGCTACTCGCTGGTGGACTTCGGCACCGGGTTCATCCGGCTGGCGCTCCAGACGCGCTCGCCCATCATCCCCTTCGCCTTCCTGGGCGGCGGCGCGGCCATCCCCACGGTCACCAACGCGTACGCGCTGGGCAAGCTCTTGGGCGTCCCGTACGTGCCGCTGACGCCGTACCTGCTGCCGCTGCCCCTGCCCATTGGCCTGGAAATCCATTACGGCGAGCCGCTCGTCTTCGAAGGCACGGGCGACGAAGAGGACCACGTCATCCAGGGCTACGTGGACCAGGTGAAGGCGAGCATCCAGCGGCTCATCGAAGACAACCGCGCCGAGCGCAACCTGCGCCGGGCCCGGAGGCTGTTGCCATGAGGGTGTTGATTGCGGGCATCTCCGGCGGCATCGCGCGGAGGCTGGCGCTCAAGCTGCGCGACAGCGGCCATGAAGTCGCGGGCATCGACATCCGCCCGTGGAGGGACGCGCCCAAGGGCATCGAGGTCCACCCGGTGGACATCCGCAAGCGCGCCGCCGAGGACCTCTTCCGGCGCTGGAAGCCGGAGGCCGTGATTCACATGGCCACGGTGACGGCGTTCACCGTGCAGGGCCACGAGCGCGGCCGCATCAACCTGGACGGCACCAAGGCGCTGTTCGACCACTGCGCGGCGCACGGGGTGAAGCAGGTGCTCTTCGTGGGGCGCCACACGTTCTACGGCGCGGCGCCGGACTCGCCGCTGTACCACTCCGAGGACGAGCCCCCTCGCGCGCTGGAGGCCATCCCGGAGCTGGCGGACCTGGTGGCCGCGGACCTGTACGCGGCCACGGCGCTGTGGCGCATGCCGGACGTCACCACCGCGGTGCTGCGGCTTGTCTACACGCTGGGCACGCCGGGCACGGGCACGCTCGCGAACCTGCTGCGCGGCAAGCGCGTGCCCATGGTGCTGGGCTACGACCCGCTCTTCCACGTGCTCCAGGAGGAGGACGTGGTGACGGCGCTGCAATTGGCGCTGGAGAAGCAGGTGCGCGGCATCTTCAACGTGGCGGGGCCCGCGCCGGTGCCGCTGTCCGTCATCATCAAGGGCACGGGCCGCACGCCGGTGCCGCTGCCCTCGCCGCTGTTCTCCGTGCTGATGGGGCGCGCGGGCTTCCCCCGGCTGTCCGTGGGGGCCACGGACCACCTGCGCTACCCCATCGTGGTGGACAACAAGCGCTTCCTGGAGGCCACGGGCTTCCAGGCCGCCTACGACGAGGGCCGCATCCTGCGCGCCTACGCGGACGCGCTGCCGGTGGACCGGGCGGGCAATGGTGGCTGACAGCGTGGGTGCCTCGTCCGCCGCCACTCCGGGCCTGCTGCGCCGGGTGGAGGCGGTGGTGTTCTTCACCGTGTTCCTGGACCTGGTGGGCTTCGGCATCGTCATCCCGATGCTGCCCTTCTACGTGCAGTCCATGGGCGGCTCGGCGCGCACGGTGGGCATCCTGCTGGGGTGCTTCAGCTTCACGCAGTTGCTCGCCACGCCGCTGCTCGGTCGCTATTCGGACCGGCACGGGCGGCGGGCGGTCATCCTGCTGAGCCTGCTGGCGAACGCGGTGGCCATGGCGCTGTTCGCGTTGGCCAGCCACCAGCTGATGCTGCCGCTGCTGTTCGCGTCGCGCATCCTGGCGGGGGCGACGTCCGGCAACATCGCCGCGTGTCAGGCGGCGCTCGCGGACGTGACGACGAAGGAGACGCGCGCCCGGGCCATGGGCCGCATTGGCGCGGGCATTGGCCTGGGCATGGTGCTGGGACCCACGCTGGGCGGCCTGTTCTCCGGCCTGGGCCCGTGGGTGCCGCCGCTGCTCGCGGGAGGCCTGGCGCTGGTGGGCTTCGTGGCCGCGTTCTTCGCGATGCCGGAGACGCACCCGGTGGAGAAGCGCGTGGCGGCGAAATCCCAGACGCGCTGGTCCGCGTTGCAGGACCCGTCCCGGCGCAAGGCATTGGGGATGGTGCTGGGTTTGTTCTTCGCGGTGTTCCTGTCCATGACCACGCTCCAGGTGGCGTTCGCGCTGCTGGTGCAGGCGCGGCTGGGCTGGGGCTCCAAGGAGGTGGGCTACACCTTCGCGGTGGTGGGTGGCCTGGGCATGGTCATCCAGGGCGGGCTGATTGGCCCGCTGTCTCGCGCGGCGGGTGAGTTCCGGCTGCTCATCTGCGGAGCGCTCCTGCTCGCGGGCGGGATGGCGGGGCTCGCGGTGTCGTGGCAGGCGATTCCGATGATGCTCTCCGTGGTGCTGGTGGGCGTGGGGATGGGCTTCCTGCAGCCGTTGATTTCAAGCCAGGCCTCCCAGGTCGCCCCGCCGTCGCAGCAGGGCGCCGTGCTGGGTCTGGCGCAGTCGTGCGGTGGACTGGCCCGCACGGTGGGTCCGGTGGCGAGCGGCTGGATGTATGCGTCATGGAGCACCCAGGCCCCCTTCCTGACGGGCATGGTTTCAGCGCTCGCGGCGGCCGGATTGGGACTGCTTCTCCATCGGGAAACCGGCGACGACGCAGGGCGGTAAAGCCTTTCAGACCCACCCGGGTCTCTTCCTTCCCGGAATGCCATACCTCCTTTGGGGGGCTTGTCTTCACCCAACCCGTGGGAGCAGTCTTTTGCTCACGAGGGGCGGTGAAGCCATCACTCCCGGGGGGTAGTGCTTGCCATTGGCGGGTGAAGTCGCGCTGCTGGATGCATTGGACCGCCAGGCCCGGCGCCGGGCGGAAGGCATCGCGACCCTGAGCGTGTTGGAGGGACCGGAGGCCCTGGGAGGGACGCTCTGGAGCCAGTGGGCCGCGAGGCACGGGCTGACGGTGGTGGAGGTCTCCGGGGAGGACCCGCACGAGGCGGCACTGGATTGGGCACGAGCGCTGGCGGCGACCCGGGACCTGGGGGCGGACGCGGAGGCGCTGGCGACGTTCAGCCTGACGGCGGCGAATCCCAGACATACGCCGCGGTTCCAGGGAAAGACAGCACATGAGCGGCGCGTGCTGCTGGAGGCGCTGCCGCCGCCCGCGATGCTGGCGGACGCCACGTGGGCGCTGTGCCGGGAGCTGGTGATTGGCCGTGAGGCGGTGGAGCCCGGAGCGCTCCCGAACGCCGTGCGCACGGCGCTCGCGAGGAACCTGGGCGCGGGGCTGCGTGCGGTGCACGCGCTGGTGCCGCCCGGGCAGGCGCCGGCGGTACGAATGGCGGTGGGGGAGGCGCCATCGTACCGCGGGCTCCAGGTGGCGGGGGTGTTGAGCAGCGCGGTGCCGGCGCTCGCGGTGGCGTGCGTGGTGTCCAGCGAGGCGCTGGGGGCGTTCCTGGCGGGCGGGGAGACGCGGCTGAAGGCGCTGGTGCGCGAGGGCGTGGTGGAGGTGCCGGCGGAGCCCTCGGAGACCGCGAGCGCGGTGGCGACGCTCCGGAAGCTGGAGCGCACGGGCGCGCCCGAGCAGCAGCGGGTGAGCGCCGCCGAGGTGGCGCTGGCGGTGCTGACGGGCGCGGGCGCCGCGGGCGCGGACCGGGCGCGGAGCAAGGCGGAGGCGTACCTGCGCGACCGGCTGGAGGAGCACCGGAGCACGGCGGGCCTCTTCGAGCTCAACACCCGGCTGCACCCCGAGGACAAGCGCAGCTGGGAGGTGGACCTGCTGTGCCGCTCGCTGCGCATCGCGGTGGAGATCGACGGCTACCACCACTTCCAGGATCCGGAGCGGTTCCGCCGCGACCGGCGCAAGGACCTGGACCTGCAGCGCGAGGGCTACTGGGTGTACCGGCTGCTCGCGACGGACGTGCTGTCCCAGTTGGAACACATCCTCCACACCCTCGACACGTTGATTGAAGCCCGCGGGCGCGAGCCCGGCGGGCGGGAGCCACGACATGGACACCGACACTCCTGACACCCGGCTTCAGGGCCTGGCATTGGCCTGGTTGGCGACGCGCTCGGAGAAGAAGGCCGGCACGCGCAACGAGCTGACGAAGACGCTGCACGCGTTCGTGGAGCACCGCTGGAGCCGGGGCGAATGGACCGGCCGGTTCGACGCGCTGCTGACGGAGCTGCTGGAAGACAAGCTCGTGGAGGCCCGGGGCCGTTCGGGGCTGGCGTTGACGGGGGCGGGCCGTCAGCGGGCGTTGAAGTTCCTGCGGGTGGATTCCCCCAAGGGGCTCACGTGGAAGCGCGTGAAGCAGCAGCACCTGCTGGCGAAGGGGCTGGGCCTGCCGGGTTCCAAGTCCGCGCTGGGGCGCTTATCGGACGCGGACGGCGTGCGGGCGTTGGTGCTCAAGCGGGCGCACAAGCTGGAGGGGCCGGAGACGCCGACGCTGGCGCAGGTGCGCGATCGGCTGCTGTGGCGGCAGCTGGGGGTGGAGACGGACGAGGCGTTCACGCTGCGCGCGGTGCAGGCGCACCTGTTGGGCAAGCTGCTGGGCCAGGAGGTCCGCGACCCGAAGCGCGGCTTGGAGCAACTGGCCGCCCGCGCGGTGGGAGCGCCGCGAGTGGACGCGGAGGTGGTGCGGATGGCGGCGATGCGGGAGTGGGTGCTGGCGGAGGCGGACAAGGTTTCCGCGCTCAAGCCGAAACTCATGGAGGCTGCCGTGAAGGTTGCCCCCAAGACGCCGCCCACGACGGACACGGTGTCTTTCGCCCGGCGGGTGCTGGACGCGGCGGGAGCCGTGCCCCCTACGGGACGCTTCGGTGACAACAAGGTCTTCATCTCCCACGTGTGGAAGGCGCTGCAGCCGGAGTGGGCGGACCGCCCGGCGTTCAACGAGGCGCTGCTCGCGGCCAACCGCGCGCATCAGCTGTCCCTGGGCCGGGCGGACCTGCTGGCGGCCATGAACCCCCGGGACATCACTGAATCCGAAGTGCGTGCCGCCGGCGCCAGCTTCCACTTCGTCGTCCTCTAAGCGGAACCCTTTCTCAGGAGCCTCCCCATGTCCAATGACGCCCGTCTGAAAGCGTTCCTGTCCGATGGCCCCGAGATCTTCAACAGCGTCCAGCAGGGGCAGACGCTGTGGAAGCGGGATCCGTTCGACGTGCCCTCCATCAATGCGCCCGCGCGCGCGGCGTTCGAGCGGCTCGTGAAGCGCGCCACCGCGCAGACGCCGCCGGAGGACGGGAGGATCCTCCTCTTGAAGGGGGACTCCGGCAGCGGCAAGACGCACCTGGTGCGCGCCTTCCGCAACAGCGTGCATGAGAGCGGCAAGGGCTACGTCGGCTATCTGCCCATGACCGTCGATGTGACGCACTACGACCGTTACATCCTGTCGGAAGTCATCGACTCACTGGAGAAGCCGTACGACCACGGACACGTCGAGGACACGGGGCTGATGCTGTTGTCCGAGGCCGTGCTGAAGCGTTGCACGAACATCTTCGCGGCCCACATCCCGGACGAGGACGTGCTGGACGACGAGGAGTTGCACGGCAACATCCGCGCGGTCGCGGACGACCTGCACGCGGACCCTGCGTTCCGCAACATCGACGTCAACCTCCTGCGCGCCCTGCTCTGCCTCCAGCGCCGCGAGGCCCGCTTCCACCACCGCATCGTCCAGTGGCTGCGCTGCGAGGAGATGTCACCGGAGGACCGGGCCATCATCGGAAACCTGGTGCCTCGCAACACCGAGGAGTCCCCCAGCCGGATGCTCATCCAGTTGGGTCAGCTCATGGGCATCTTCGGCAAGGCGATGGTCCTCTGCGTCGACCAGGTGGAGGACATGCTCGACTTCGAGAAGAAGCCCCAGATGGAGCCCTCCTTCCGCCGCGCGATGAGCACGCTGGTGGCGCTGGCGGCCCAGGTGCCCTCGGCCATCGTGGTGGTCTGCTGCCTCTCCGACTTCTGGGTCGCGACGCGTTCGCACCTCAACCGCGCGATGCTCGACCGCATCGAGCGCAACCCCGAACCCGTGGACCTGGAGTTCAACGTCACCGCGCAGACAGGGCGCGACATCGCGGCCCGCCGGTTGAAGTCCCTGTACGAACAGCAGGGCATCGCCTTCAACCCGGCCCAGCCCACCTACCCCATTCCGGCCCAGGGCTTCGAACTGCTGAGCGGACAGCGGACGCGAGACATCCTGAACGCCTGCCACCGCTACCGGGAACAGGCCCTCCAGGACGGCAAGCTGCCAGCGGCGTTCCCCCTGCCGGAGAAGAAGCAGCAGACGCCCACGACGGGAGTCACCGTCTCCCCCAAGGAGCCTCCGGCGCCGGACCTGGACCAGGCCTGGACGGACTTCAAGGCCAACTTCAAGGCAAGGGTGCCGGAAGGAGACGCGGACATCACCGCGTTGCTCGCCTGGGGCATCAAGGCGAGCGCTGAGGAACTGGGCGACCCGAACCGCTTCAAGGTGAAGGCCCGCGATGAAGGGGACTCGCTCGACGTCACGGCCCAGCCCGGCGACGCACAACTGCATGTCGCGCTCTGCAACAACACGCCCAAGGGAGGCTCCCTGGGCAAGCAGATGACCCAGGCCATCAGGACCGCGGCCAGGAAGCTGCCCGTGCTGGTGCGCACCACGGAGTTCCCCGGCAGCCTGGGCACGATGGTCGCGGAGCAGACCGCCGTGCTCCAGCGCAAGGGCGGTCGGCGCGCGGTGGTGGCCCCCAGCGACCTGCGGGAGCTGCTCGCGTTGCAGGCCTTCCGCAAGCAGCAGGTGGAGTCCGTGTTCCTCGGGTGGAGCCGCGTGGCCCGCCCGGTGACACGGCTCCAGGGCATCACGGACCTGCTGGCGCTGGAGAAGCACGCTCCCGCCGCCGTCACGCCTCCTTCGCCCGTGGTGGTCAAGCCCGCCGCCGTGAGTGAATCCGCCGTGTCCGACGGCGAGACCGAGTGGGAGGTGACGCCGGCCAGCCAGATTCTGCCGGTCAAGCCGGACAAGTCCCCCGCCCCTGTCAGCAGGTCGAAGAACGACGAAGGCCCCAAGGGCCAGATGCGCGTGGGTGTCTCCGAAGGCGTCTTCTCCAACACCGTCTACATCCAGCCGGATGAACTGAAGCAGCACAGCGCCTTCCTCGGAGGGCCCGGCAGCGGCAAGACGACGCTCGCGCTGAACCTGGTCGAGCAGCTGTTGATTCAAGGCATCCCCGCCATCCTCGTGGACCGCAAGGGCGACCTCGCCGCCTACGCGAACGACACAGCGTGGGAGGAGGCATTGGACGACCCGATGATGGTCGAGCGCCGCAAGCTGCTGCGGGAGCGCGTGGACGTAGCGCTCTACACGCCGGGCCGCTCGGACGGACGCCCGCTGTCGATTCCGGTGGTGCCCCGAGGGCTCGACAAGCTCTCGCCCGAGGAGCGCGACCAGATCCTCCAACAGGCCGCGGACGCCCTCTCCACCATGCTGGAGTACAAGAGTGGTGCCCGGGACAGGGCCGCGAAGGCCCTGCTGGCCCTGGCGCTGCGGCTGCTGGTGCAGCGTCCGTCCGGCAAGGAGATCACCCTGGACCTCATCCAGCGCTTCGTCGCCGCGCAGGACATGGCGCTCGTCCAGGAGGCGCATGGGCTGGATGACAAGGTCTTCACCAAGCTGGCGCAGGACCTGGCGACGTTGCGACTCAACGCGCAGACCCTGCTCTCCAACAACGGCGAGAAGCTCGACATGAACGAGCTGCTGGGCCTGGGCACCGCGAGGGTGCCGGGCAAGACGCGGCTCACCATCATCAGCACCAAGTTCCTGGGCGGACTGCACAGTTCGCTGTTCTGGGTGTCACAGCTGCTGGTGGAGGCCAATCGCTGGGCCAGCCAGAACCCCTCCCCGAAGCTCCAGGCCGTGCTGCTCTTCGACGAGGCGGACATCTACCTGCCCGCCATGAGCGTCCCCGCCACGAAGCAGCCCATGGAGAACCTGCTCCGGCGGGCGCGTTCGGCCGGCGTCGGCGTGATGCTCGCGACGCAGAGCCCGGGCGACCTGGACTACAAGTGCCGCGACAACGTGCGCGCCTGGTTCGCGGGCCGCGTGAAGGAAGAGGTGGCGCTCAAGAAGCTCAAGCCGATGTTCTCGGAAGCGCGCGTGGACCCCTCGGTGCGGCTGCCTCCACAGAAGACCGGCCAGTTCCACGTCCTGCGTGAGGGCCAGGTGGAACAGCTCAAGGCGGACCGGAACATCATCAAGACGGAGCAGCTGTCGGAGGAGGAGATCCTCCAACTGGCGCACCGCTCCGGTGAGCAAGGCATCCGCCACGCGGGGTGAGCCCGGCCTGCGACGCCCGCGAGCAGGACACCTGACGTCCGCTACACAGGCTCCCCTTCTCCGTGGGCTTCCAGGCCCGCGGGCAGGGGGGCGCTCCCCTTCCGGGGATGGGACTGGCCCACGAGCGGGGAGCCGTCCTCGCGCGGCTTCGCGCGGCAGCAACTCCCATACTTCCCTCAAGTGTCTTTCATGAGGGGGTGGAGGAATGGCCGTGCGACAGGGCCACGAACGGACCTCGCTTGAGCGCCCGGCGTCAGAGGCTCCCTCATCCATCCAGGCCCTCGATGCCCTGGAGCGCATCTCGGACGCGGTCTTCGCGCTCGACCGCTCCTGGCGCTTCACCTACCTCAACTCGAGCAGCGAGTGGATGCTGCGCCGCCCGCGCGCGGAGCTCCTCGGGCGCGACGTGTGGGATGAGTTCCCCGAGGCGCGCGGCTCCTTGTTCGAGCAGGAGTACCGGCGGGCGCTCGCGGAGCAGGTCCATGTCGCGTTCGAGTCCTACTACGAACCCCTCGATGCCTGGCTGGACGTGCGGGCGTACCCCTCCTCGGGAGGCCTCACGGTCTGCTTCCGGGATGTCAGTCCCCGCAAGCGCGCCGAACATGCACTGCATGCGTCGGAGAAGTTCCTGCGCTCCACGCTCGACTCGCTGTCCACGCACATCGCCATCCTGGATGGACAGGGCACCATCATCGCCGTCAACGCCGCCTGGAGGCGCTTCGCGCGCGACAACGGCTGCGCGGACGGGGACAGCCGCTGCGGCGTGGGCGCGAACTACCTGGAGGTGACCGAGAACGCACGGGGCGAGTACGCCGAGGAAGCCGCCGCCGTGGCGCAAGGCATCCGCGACATCCTCGCGGGCCGCAGCGAGTCGTTCCTCCTGGACTACCCGTGCCACGAGCCTGGAGGCGGCAAGCGGCGCTGGTTCCTGCTGCGCGCCACGCGCTTCGTCGGGTCGGGCCCGCTGCGCGTGGTGATGGCCCACGAGGACATCACCGCCCGCTACGAAGCAGACGAGGCGCGCAACCGGCTGGTTCGGGAAGAGGCCGCCCGCGAGGAGGCGGAGGTCGCCCGCGAGCGGATGAACGCGGTGCTCGATCGCATCACCGACGGCTTCGCCGCGTTCGACCGGGACGGGCGCTTCACCTATGTGAACCGGCCCGCGGAGACCCACTTCGGCCTCAAGCGCGAGGTGCTGCTGGGTCGGCGGCTGGAGGAGGTCTTCTCCAGCGACCACGGCTCGGCCATGGCGGCCCTGGTGCGCCGGGCGACGGCGGCGCAGCTCCCCGTGGAGGAGGAGCAACCCTCGCTCGTGGACAGCCGCTGGCTGCGCGTCGTGGCGTACCCGTCCCCGGAGGGGCTCTCCGTCTACTTCCGAGACATCACCGAAAAGCGGCGCGTCGAATTGTGGGGCCGATTCCTCTCCGACATGGGCGCCGCCAGCACGCGCTCGCTGGACTGCGGAGAGGTGGTCCGCACCGTGGTGACGCTCGCGGTGCCCACGCTCGCGGACGGCTGCGCCATCTCCACGCGCAGTGGCTGTCTGGATGAGGAGTCCTCCACCGAGGTCGCCGCCGTGACGCACGGACTGGCGGACGCGCTGCGAGCGGCATGCGCCCCTGGCGCCGAGACCGTGTTGGGGCGGACCGTGGCGCAGGCGCTGCGCACGGGGTCGGGGGGGCTCCTGCAGGGGCCCTCCGCGGACAGCCCCGGAGTGGAGTCCGCGGTGGCCGTGCCGCTGGCCCTCCAGGACCATTCCCTGGGCGTGCTGCTGCTGGTGTCCGCGCACCCGGGCCTGCGTTACGGGAAGGAGAGCCTTCCGCTCGTGGAGGAGCTGGCGCGGCGGACCGCGCTGGCGCTGGAGAACGCGCGGCTGTACCGCACCGCGAAGCAGGCCATCGCCGAGCGGGACGAGGCGCTGGGCATCGTCTCCCATGACCTGCGCGCGCCGCTGAACACCATCACCCTCCTGTCCCAATCCGCGGAGCGCAGCCTGGTCCGGACGCACCAGGAGGCCCATGCCACGGAGGCCCTGCGCAAGGTCCGCCTCGTGGTGGGCAACATGGAGGGGCTCATCGACGACCTGCTGGAGGTCGCGCGCGTGGAGTCGGGGCGCACGGTGCTGGACGTGGAGCCGCTGGACGTGCCCCGGCTGCTCCACCAGGTGCAGGCCTTGAACGAGCTGTTGGCGGCGGACAAGGCGCTGCGGCTCGAAGTGGAGTCCGAGCCGGACCTCCCCCAGGTGCGCGCGGACCGGGCACGCATGATGCGCGTCTTCCAGAACCTGGTGGGCAACGCCATCCGCTTCACCCCGGCCGGGGGCCACATCCTCCTGAAGGCCGAGCGCCGGGGGGACCATGTGTGCTTCCGCGTGAAGGACTCGGGGCCGGGCATCGACTCGCAGTCGATGCCCCACGTGTTCGACCGCTTCTGGCAGGCCATCCACACGCGCAAGGCGGGCGCCGGATTGGGGCTCGCCATCGTCAAGGGGCTGGTGGAGGCCCACGGCGGCCGCGTCTGGGTGGAGAGCCAGCCGGGCCACGGCGCCGCGTTCTTCTTCACGCTGCCCGGCATCCCGGCGGCCTCCGCGAGCCTCCCGCTCGGCGACGCAGCCAGCCCGTGAAGCCTGGCGCTGGCCTAGAATGAGGCCATGCACCCGCAGCCCGCTTTTCATCTGCCGCCGTGGCTCTTCTTCTTCATGTTCCCGGGGATGTTCGTGCTCGTCTCGTACGTCCTCGCCGCGATGGGAGGCTGGCGGCGGCTCGCGCGGGACTACCGTCTGGACAAGGGCGGAGGCTTTCCGTGCAGCTCCTTCGTCTCCGGCGAGGTGGGCGGGGTGTCGTACGGCAACTGCCTCACCCTGGGCGGCGACGCGCGGGGGCTCTACCTCGCGGTGTTCTTCCTCTTTCGCCTGGGCCACCCGCCGCTGTGCATTCCCTGGGCGGACGTCCATGACCGCGTTCGCGAGCGGCGATTGTTCCTCTTCTCCTGGGACACCTTCAGCGTGGGACCCGACCGGGTGAAGCTGCGCATCCCGAGCACCGCCACGGCACCGCTCGACAGCTACCTGCCCGCCGTCCTCCAGGCCTGATCATGTTCTCCACCGTCTCCGTCGATGGCGTCGTCCAGCGCTGGGAGGACCTGCGCCTGCACGACTTCTCCCAGGGCTTCTTCTTCGGCGCGGGCTTCTTCACCACGTTCCGCATCGACGCCGGGCAGCCGAGGCTCCTCGCACGGCACCTGTCCCGCCTGCGCGGAAGCCTGGACGCGTTCTCCACGGCGGTGCGCGCTCCGGCGCCCTCGCTCCTCCGCGAGGACGCCGTGCGGGAAGCCCTGCGCCGCTGTCTCACCGCGGATGCGGCGATGGGTCCCCGCTTCACCGGCGTGGGCAAGCTCGCGGTCAGCGACGGTCACGTGCTGTGCACCTTCCGTCCCCTCCCCGCGGAGCTCGAAGCCCTGCACCGGCAGGGCCGCGAACTGGAAGGCGTGGAGGCCGGGGCCTACCGGCGCGCGGAGCGCACGGTGAACCACAAGGGCCTGGCGTACTTCCGCCAGCACGCGCTGCTGCCGTGGATGCCCGTGCTCACCAACGAGGCAGCGGAGGTCTGCGAGCTGCCCACGGCCAACCTCTTCGTGCAGCTGGACGGCGCGCTCGTCACCCCGCCGCTGTCCGCGCCGTGCCTGCCGGGCATCGCGCGCGCGGTGCTGCTGGCCATGGCGTCCGTGGAGGGCCTGCCGGTGGTGGAGCGCGTGCTGCCGCTCGCGGACCTGTCGCGGGCGCAGGCGTGCTTCTACAGCAACGCGGTGGCGCTGGCCGTGGGCGTCCCGAGGCTGCTGGGCCGGGAGCTTCCCGACAGCCTCCGGCTCGCGGAGCGGGCCCGTGCCGCGCTCGAGGCCCGGGCCATTCGCGAGGGCTGAGTCCATGTCCCACCCGCGCCCCGGGAGTGCCGCGGGGCACAAGGCGCTTTCGTGGAGGCCGGGAGCCATTAACCTGGGGCGCATGTCCGCACCCTTCGTCTCCCGCGTCCCCTTTGAAGCGGTCCACCCGAAGACCCTGGCCGTGTACTGCTCGGACGGGCGCTTCACCGAGGCCGTGGAGGACCTGGCCCGGCACCTGGGCCACCCGCGCATCGACACGCTCACCCTTCCTGGAGGCCCCGCGCTCCTCAACCGCTGGGCGTCGGACTACCTGGAGAGCGAGGGCTTCACGAAGGCCGCCCGCTTCCTCATCGAAGGCCACCACATCGAGGACGTGCTGCTGCTGGCGCACGCGGGGTGCGGCTACTACCACGCGAAGCACAGCGCGCTGGGGCCGGACATCGCCGTGGAGCAGCAGCTGAAGGACCTGCACTTCGGCGCGAAGGAGCTCCAGACGGCGTACCCGCACCTGCGCATCCACCTCTATTACGTGCGCCCCCACGGGAAGACGATCGAGTTCGAGCCCATCCCCCGCGAGGGTTGAGCCCCGAAGCGACAGGCGTCCGCCGACCTGATACGGGGCCCCCCATGAAGCAGCAAGACGTAGGAAGGGCGCTCCTGGCGCTGTCCCTGGGTGGCTTCGGCATCGGGACGACCGAGTTCGCCACCATGGGCATCCTCCCGCAGATCGCGAGCGGGCTGGGGACGACGATTCCCCGGAGCGGGCATGTCATCGCCGCCTATGCGCTGGGCGTGGTCGTGGGAGCGCCGCTGGTCGCCATCGTGACGGCTCGGATGTCGCGCCGGGCGTTGCTGCTGCTGTTGATGGTGGCGTTCACCCTGGGCAACACGGCCTCGGCGCTGGCACCGACCCTCGACACGCTCGTCGTGGCCCGGTTCATGGCGGGCCTGCCGCACGGCGCCTACTTCGGGGTGGCCTCCGTCGTGGGAGCCGAGCTGTTGGGAGCCGGGCGCAAAGGGCGCGCGGTGGCGCTGATCATGGCCGGGCTCACCGTCGCCAACATCATCGGCGTCCCGGTGGCGACGTTCCTGGGGCAGCAGCTGGGATGGCGAAGCACGTTCCTGCTGGTCGGTGCCATCGGACTGGTGACGCTCGCGGCCCTGTGGCTGTGGGTGCCACACGTGGCGTCACTGGGAGGAAGCAGCATCCGTCAGGAGTTGTCCGCGCTGAAGCAGCCGCAGGTGTGGTGGACGTCGCTGGTGGGCGCGGTGGGCTTCGGAGGGCTGTTCGCGGTCTACAGCTACATCGCGCCGACGCTGACGTTCGCGTCGGGCCTGCCCGAGTCGGCGCTGCCGTGGGTGCTCGCCCTCTTTGGCGTGGGCATGACGACGGGGGCGATGCTGGGAGGCCGTCTGACGGACCATTCGGTGTCGCTCGCGATGTGGGTGGGGTTTGGCGCGACGACGCTGGTGATGGCCCTGTTCGCGCTCACGGCGACATCGCCCTGGGCGGCGGTCCCGCTCGTGTTCCTCATCGGCATCTCGGCGCAGTTCCTCGCGCCCGCGGTGCAGGTGCGGCTCATGGAGGCTTCGCCCGGTGCGCCCTCGCTGGCCGCGTCGATGTCGCACTCCGCCCTGAACATCGCCAACGCCGCGGGAGCATGGCTGGGCGGCGTGGTCATCGCGGCCGGGTATGGATACCTCGCGCCGGCCTGGGCCGCCGTCGCGCTCACACTGATCGGAGCTGGGATCTTCGCGGTCTCGAACCGTGTCGGCGGCCGTCCCGCGCCGGCACAAGTCGAGCACGCGTAGCCATCCGAGGCAGCACGGCAGTCGCGAGGACAGCAGCGCTCAGCGCGTCCCGCCCTCACGGGATGCCGCGTTCTGGAGCCCACGTCGAAGCGCGTCCAGCAGCGACGGCGGGTCACCCACGCGGAAGGCCTGGAGCCCCGCGTCGAAGTCCGCGCGAGCGCCCGTGACATCGCCACGCTGAAGCCTGAGCACGCCCCGCTCGTGCAGCAGTTCGGGATCCACCGCGTCACCGACCTGGGACGCGAGTGCTTCGGTGAGGTCCGCTTCCGCGGCATCCATCCGCCCCGCGCGGGTGCGACTCCGGGCCCGCTGCTGGAGCAGCCACGGATTGCCCCGGTCCTCCGCCAGGGCCGCCGTCCAGTCCGCCTCCGCCTCCGTCAGCCGCCCCAGCACTTCGAGCGACTCCGCGCGCTTCATGTGCAGCACCAGCGCCTTGCGGAACCCCGCGGCCTCCACCTGCGCGAACTCCTCCACCGCCTCCGCGTGCCTGCCCAGCCGAGCGAGCGTGAGCGCCCGGTGGTAGCGCGTGGCCACGTGGCCCGGCGCCAGCTCCAGCACGCGGTCGAACCAGGGCAGCGCCTCCGCCGGCTGGCCACCCCACACCCCCAGCGTCAGCCCCACCTCCACCAGCACCCGCACCTGCGTCGGATGCGCCTCCGCCAGTGTCCGCGCCAGCGCCAGCGCCGACGTGTAGCGGCCTCCCCGGCGCAGGCGGTCCACCTCGCGCAAGGGCTCGGAGAGCTCCAGGGGCCACGCCTGTCGTCCGTTGCGTTCCATGGGGTGGGGGCGGTCGTCCGCATTTCGCAGGCACGTCCCGGGGTGTCAAGGCTGCGACTTGACCCGGAGGCCCGGTCGCGCGAAGAGCGCTGGCATGAAGCCCTGGGAAACAGTGGAGCGAGCGCAGTTGCCGGACGTGGGCGAGGTCGTGCTCGCCAAGCGGGACGAAGAGTACGTGCTGCGCGTGCGCGGCCAGACGTTGATGTCCAGCCGCCAGCATGGCTCTGAGATGGCCATGGCCGACGCCGGCTGCGCGAACTTCGCGGCGGACGCGCCCGCCCGGGTGCTCGTGGGCGGGCTGGGCTTCGGCTTCACGGTCCGCGCGGTGCTCGACCGCCTGGGACCGGGTGCCCGCATCGTTGTCGCGGAGCTGATGTCCCCGGTCGTGGAGTGGAACCGGGGTGTGCTCGCGTCGCTAGCGAACGCGCCGCTGGAGGACCCGCGAGTCACCGTGGTGGAGGGTGACGTGGGCAAGGTGATGCGCAGGCAGCAGGGCGCCTTCGACGCCATCCTGCTCGACGTGGACAACGGCCCGAAGGCCCTGACCCACCCGGACAACGACAGCCTCTACGACCTCACCGGCGTATCGCACGCCTTCAACTCCCTGCGCTCCAACGGAACGCTGGTGGTGTGGAGCGCCGGGCCCTCGCCCGCGTACGTGAAGCTGCTGGAAGAGGTGGGCTTCACCGTCAACCTCCTCCACCCCACGGCGCACGGCACCAAGGGGCCGCGGCACACCCTCTTCGTCGCCCGGCGCGTGCCCAAGGCGAAGTCGTCGTCCTCGTCGTCCCGTTCGCCGTCCCGGCGCTGAAGCACCCGAGCATTCATCCCTTCCAGAGGTGGCAGCCCATGCGGTGTGTCCGTCTGTTCCTGCTCGCCGTCGTCCTTGTCAGCGGCGTGGCCCATGCCGCTGAAACGGAGCCGATGCCTCCGCACGCGACGTTCACGCTGCCGTCGAAGAAGCTCCAGGAAACGCGGCGCATCAACGTCTACACGCCGCCCGGCTATGACGCGGCGAAGGGCGTGCGCTACCCCGTCCTCTACATGCCCGACGGCGGCGAACAGGAGGACTTCCCGCACGTCGCCACCATGGTGGACACCGCCATCCGCGCTGGGGAGATGCGGCCCGTCATCCTGGTAGGCATCGAGAACACCGAACGGCGCCGGGACATGACCGGCCCCACGCAGGTCGCGAAGGACAAGGAGATCGCCCCACGCGTGGGTGGCTCGGCGGCGTTCCGCGCCTTCCTGCGCGACGAGCTGATGCCCCACGTCCGCCGCAAGTACCGCGCCACCGACGAGACGGCCATCATCGGCGAGTCGCTCGCGGGGCTGTTCATCATGGAGACGTTCTTCCTCCAGCCCGGGATGTTCGGCACATCCATCGCGCTGAGCCCCAGCCTCTGGTGGAACAACGAGGAATGGGTACGCAAGGCCGGAGACCAGCTCAAGGCAAGGCCGGGCCTGAAGGCCACGCTGTACATGGCGTCCGCCGGCGACGACGTAGCGGCCGAAGCCGGACGCCTGGCCGAAGCGTTCCGCGCGAACGCGCCCACGGGACTGAAGTGGAAGTACGAACCCCATCCCGACCTGCTCCACGCCAACATCTACCGTTCGCTGGAGGCGAAGGTACTGCGAGAGGCCTTCGCGCCCGCCTCCACGAAGGCGGTCCCTTGAGCAGATAGCCAGACGCAAGTCGCCGCAGGAACAACAGAGGACGCAGGGGCTGTCGCCACTCACGAAGCAGGCAGCCCCAGGGTCACGGCAATGAATCGCCAGAGGCGAGCAGCCCACCGGCCCAGGGGACCCCGGCCACCGTGAAGCGGACCCGCGTCCGTGTGCACCGCCCCCTGAGAGAAACCGCGAGAGCCACTGGGCGACGTCCCGGGCAAGAGTCGCTCCTCCACGCCCAAGGCGGCAGGACCTGTCCGACAGCAGGACACCTTGCCCAAGGCCGCGCTTACCGAATCCCCGGCACACGCCCCACCTGGCTCACAGGGTACGAGCCCGATGGCGGCTGGAGGCAGTAGCGGCCCGCTGGTTTGCTCCACGCGGAAGCCGTGTTCCTGGACGAGCCCCTCACTGCTCTCGACTGCTGGGGTGGGACAGTCAAGGCCACGCGCCTCCACGCCGGGGCGTGCTTCCACTGCATTGACCTGCGCGGTGGCTGACGCAGGGGCAGGGGGTATTTCCTCCTGGGCGCGGTCGTCCTGAGAGGATGGGCGCCCCTGGGAGGTTGGGGCGAAGGCGTTCAGCACGTGCTCATCGCGAGCCTTCAGCAGTGCCGGCAGCTCGTGCTGAAGTGCCTGCACGTCGCGCTCGTGCAGGATTTCGCTCACGCGGATGGCCCACTCGCGCAGCGCCTCTCCGCCCATGAGCGGCAGCAGTTGGGCGGCTCCTCCCAGGAAGGCCCGCTGCAGGGACTGAACGAGGAGCACGTGCCCGGGGCGCGCCGCCACCCGCGCCGCATGCCGCAGCAACTCGAATTCCGCCTGCGCGCAGGTTTCCCCCGACTCCCAGCGCGCCGCGTCCTGGAGCTGGAAGCACGTGCTCCCCAGCCGGTCCAAGTCGAGGTCCGAGGCCCTCGCGCAGCAGTCGGCCAGCAGCTCCACCAGCGCCTGCCGCTTGAGGCTGAAGTAGCCCTCCAGAAGCCACCGGGCATCCGGGTTGCTCGCGTCATGCAGCGCCAGCCCCAGGTTCTCCGTAAGTCCTCGCCCGAGCCCGTCGAGAGCGACGTTGACGGAGAGGTTCGGCGAATGATTGCTGGGTGAGTCGTCTCAGCGCGACGGGCCGCGAGCCTCGGCCCAGAGGGAGACTTCGCCGTCCGCCT
>NZ_RAWQ01000123.1:0-31251 GCF_003668965.1 Corallococcus sp. AB030 | reverse complement strand
GCCCGCCCCCGCTCCGGCCCCCGTCAACCAGGGCCGCAACGCGCCTCCCGGCGGTACGGGCACCGGCGCCCGGCCTCCCAGCGGCTCCAGTTGGGGCCGCGGCAACAACGCCGCTCCCTCCAACAACGCTCGGGACAACGACAGGGACAACGACCGGGACAACAGCCGCAACAGCGGCGGCTGGGACACCCCGGCCAGCAAGAGCCGCGACGACGACAAGGACAACAACCGCGGCAACAGCAACAGCGGGAGCAGCAACAGCGGCAATAGCGGGAGCAGCGGCAGCGGCAGGAGCAGCGGCGGCTGGAGCACCCCTCCCGGTGGCAACAGCGGCGGCAGCAGCGGCAGCAGCGGCAGTGGCCGGAGCAGCGGCGGTAGCAGTGGAAGCAGCGGCGGCAGCAGCGGCGGCGGATGGAACACCGGCAAGAGCTCCGGCTCCTCCGGCAAGAGCGGGTCGGGCTGGTAGACGCTCCGCTTCCTCCTCCCTGGCGTGACCCGCGGCACCGGGCGCGGCCTTCCGTTTCCAGCGGAAGGCAGGCTCCCGGTGCCGACGTGTTTTCAACACCCGGAGGGCCCGATGTCCGGTGCGTCCTGCCCGCGAGCGCGGCGGTGCGTCGTGAAGGGGACGGACGACACCCGGGGACGGATTGCGTGCCTCCCCCGCCGTGAAGATGTTGCCGCCCGATGAAACACTACATTCGGGCGGCGGGTGGTGCCGTGCTCGGGCTGTTGGCGATGGCCTGTGGCGACGGCGGCTTCACACCGGACCCCGGCGTGCGGACCGAGGACGCCGAGGCGGTGGATCTGGAAAACCTTCGCATCCTCGTGACGGGCGAGGCACGCGTGTTCCCGGAGGCCGAGGGCTCGGCCGCGGCACCGGCGTCGCTCACCGGGATGGCGCTCACCGTGGAGGAGCCGCTGCGCGTGGCCGTCAACGACGCGGCCGCCACCTTCGCCACCGGCGAGGTGTCCGAGGACGGCGCCTTCCGCATCACCGACGTGCCCGTGCGAGACGTGCACCAGGGGCTCGCGGTGGGCCTGGTGCACGAAGGCCTCGTGCGCAGCACCACGCTCGTCTACGACACCGCCTTCACCGGCACCCGTCCGCGCACGGACGTCATCGACGCGCACGCGTGGGCCCTCCCCATCGCGTTCGTGGATCAGCTGGGCGCCGCCGTGGGTGCGCCGCGCCTCCAGGGCCACACCGGGGACCCGGAGGCCACCCTGGCCTCCGCGGGCTTCGTGCTGGGGCGCGTGGTGGACCTGAACGGTCAGCCCGTGAGCGGCGCGCGCGTGGCGTTGAACCGCGCCGACCTGGCGGACCGCGTCTACTACCCGTCCGGTGACCTGACGTCCGTGGACACCGCGGGCACGGCGGCCCATGGGCTGTTCCTCTTCGTCCACTCCGGCGCCGGGGCCTCCTCCTTCCAGCTGTCCGTGGAAGGCACCGACACGTACGTGCCGCGCAACGTCGACGTGGGCCCGGGCCTGGGCGTCGTCCTCACCGTGTATCCAGGCCGCTACGCACCCTGACCCAACCCTGGACAAGTCGGACATCCCCGCCTAGGACGGACATCCTTCCAACCCCGGCGTCCCATTGCCGGGGGGGCCCATGAGGCGAGATGTTGTGGCAGGATGCAGGGCTGGCGTTCCGGGGGGACGCGGATGATGAGCGGCCAATCCATGCCACGAAGCACGGCGTTGGTCCGTGCCCTTGCGCGCAGCTCCGCGGCGGCCTCCTGCCTGGTGGGCCTGCTGGTGCTGGTGGGCTGGGCGTTGGATGTCATGGTCCTCAAGTCCATGGGCGCCGCGCTCCCCGCCATGCGCCCCAGCGCCGCGCTGGGGTTGATGCTGGGTGGGGCCGCGCTGGGACTGCGGCTGCCGGCCACTCCCCACCGCATCCAACACCGGCTGGGCACCGCGCTCGCCCTGGCCACGGCCCTGCTGGGCGCGGCGAGCCTCGTGGATGGCGTCATCACCGGAGGCAACGGAGGCCTGGACGCGCTGTTCCTGCGCCTCTTTGGCGAGGACGTCAGCGCGTCGCCGGGCATCGTGCCGTCGCCCCTGACGGGGTTGTGCCTGATGCTCCTGGGGCCGGCGCTGGCGCTGGTGGACCGGGGTCACCCGCAGCGGCTGTCGTGGTCGGACGCGCTGGTGGTGCTCGCGCTGATGGCGGCGCTGACGGGGCTCAACGGCTTCTTGCTGGGCCCGCTGGTGACGCCCGTCGCCGCTCCGTTCTTCCAGGAGCGCAGCATGGGGCTGCACACCACCTGCGTGCTGATGCTGCTGGCCATGGGCACGCTGTGCGCCCGGCCGGAGCTGGGGCTGATGGCGCGGCTCACGCGGGACACGCTGGGCGGCTTCGTGGCGCGGCGGCTGGTGCCGGTGATGCTGCTGGGGCCGCCGGTGCTGGGGCTGACGCTGGTGTTGCTCCACCTGATAGGCGGGCTCAGCCACGACGCGAAGCTGCCGCTCTTCGCCACGGTGGTGGCCGCCGGCGGCGTCACGCTGGTGCTGCTGGCGGCGCGGGCGCTGGACGTGCTGGACACCGAACGCATGCGGGCCACGGCCGCGCTGGAGGCCTCCGAGGAGCGCTTCCGCACCTTCCTGGACACCGCGCCGGACCCCATGGTGGTGGTGGACGCCACCGGCCGCGTGCGCTTCGCCAACGCGGAGGCGGAGCGCGTCTTCGGCTACCGCCGGGAGGCCCTGCTGGCCCGCGAGGTGGAGCTGCTGGTGCCGGAGGGGCTCCACGGCCCGGCCACCCCCGGAGAGGGCCCGGAGCGCGCCACGGGAGGGCGGCTGGTGGTCGGGCAGAGGCAGGACGGCACCAGCGTGCCGCTGGAGGTGCGGCTGAGCCCGATGAAGGGCGAGGACGACGCCACGCGCATCGCCATCCTGCGCGACGTCACCGAGCGCCGGGACCTGGAGAAGCTGCGCGAGGAGTACGTGGGGCTCATCTCCCACGACCTGCGCAACCCGCTGAACACCATCAACCTGCGCGCCCACCTGCTCCAGCGCGCGCTGCACGAGCGGAAGCTGGAGCGCGAGGGCATCATGGCCCAGGCCATCATCCACAACGTGGAGTGGATGAGCACGATGATCGAAGAGCTGCTGGAGGGCTCGCGGCTGGAGTCCGGCCGGGTGACCCTGCGCCGCGAGGCGCGCGACCTGGGCCGCTTCCTGGAGGAAGTGCTGGAGCGCGACGTGCCGCCCGACTCGCGCGAGCGTTTCCGGCTGCACCGGGTGGATCCGCTGCCGCCGGTGCCCATGGACGCCGCGCGCCTGGAGCGCGTGGTGACCAACCTGCTGACCAACGCGCTCAAGTACAGCCCCAAGGAGACGCCGGTGGACGTGCGGCTCGCCGCCGCGCACGACCAGGCCGTGGTGTCGGTGACCAACCAGGGCGCGGGCCTGTCCCCGAGGGACGCGGCGCGCCTGTTCGACAAGTACTACCGCACGGAGGACGGCCGCTCGGCGGACGGCAAGGGCCTGGGACTGGGGCTCTACATCAGCCGGCTCATCGTGGAGGCCCACGGCGGTCACATCTGGGTGGAGAGCGAGCCGGACCGGGGCGTCACCTTCTTCTTCAGCGTGCCCCTGGAAGCCCCCGCCGCTCCCACGGCGCCCGCACCGCTGCGCCAGCGTGCGGGCTAACCCATTGGAATCACAATGGAAATGAGGCTATTCAAGCCAGCTTTCCTTGGGCTGGACTCTATTTAAGCCAAGGCCATTTGACTTAAATAATCCTCGGTCGAATGCTGGCCGAATGACTGACGCCTCAATGGCACCTTCGAGGCTGGGCCGGTTCGTGGAGACCACCGCCGCCGGCGAGCGCGTGCGGTCATTCGTCCCGCCGCCCCTGCCGCCAATCCCCTCCATCGATGTTCTGGGCCTGCTGGACCGGCTCAGCCGAGCCGACCGGGCGTTGGGCCGCCTCGATGGAATCACGGTGCTCCTGCCGAGCCAGGAACTGTTCCTCTACATGTACGTGCGAAAGGAGGCGGTGCTCTCCTCGCAGATCGAAGGGACGCAGTCGACGCTCTCCGACCTGCTCCAGTTCGAGCTCGGGGCCCAGGAAGGACAGCCCATCGACGACGTGCGAGAGGTCTCCAACTACGTCGACGCGATGATGTACGGGCTCGAGCGCCTCAAGGAGTTGCCACTCTCGCTCCGACTCATCCGTGAGATGCATGCGCGGCTGCTGCAAAGCGGTCGCGGAGGCACGATGGATCCGGGGGAGTTCCGTCGCTCGCAGAACTGGATCGGAGGAACGCGGCCTGGAAACGCGCTGTACGTTCCACCTCCAGTGACGGAGCTCGACGGCTGCCTCGCTGCATTCGAGAACTTCATGCACGAGGAGCAGTCCCGGCTGCCCCCGCTCATCAAGGCGGGGCTCCTGCACGTGCAGTTCGAGAGCATCCACCCCTTCCTCGACGGCAATGGCCGTATCGGACGACTCCTCGTGACACTCTATCTGTGCGTCCACGGCGTGCTCGGGAAGCCACTGCTCTACCTGAGCCTCTACCTGAAGACGCACCGGGCCGATTACTACCGGCTGATCCAGGAGGTCCGCGAACGTGGCGCATGGGAGGCCTGGCTCGAGTTCTTCCTGGAGGGCGTCGAGAAGACAGCGAACCAGGCGTTCGACGCGGCGACAAGAATCGCCGAGCGCTTCAAGCAGGACCGGGAGCTCATCAACAACAAGAGTGAGCGCACCAGCTCAGCGCTTCGTGTGCACGACTTGTTGCAGACGCACCCGTACCTGACGTCGAACCAACTCGTCGCTCGGACCGGGCTGACCGCTCCCACCGTCAACGCAGCGCTCGCGGACCTGGAGCGGCTGGGCATCGTCGAGGAGGTCACCGGACGCAAGCGAGGCCGCGTCTTCGCGTACCGCGGCTACCTCGCCATCCTGAACGAGGGGACGACTCCGTTGCAGGGAAGCAGGGCCTAGCGCGGCACGAACCAGCGCGGCAGCCAGTCCGCGCCCTTCGCCGTCGTGAGCCGCGTCTGACCGGTGCCGTCCGGGCGCATCAAGTACAGGTCGGTGTCGCCGTCGCGCTCGGAGACGAATACCAGCGCCTTGCCGTCCGGGCTCCATGCCGGCATGTCGTCGCGGTGCTGTCCGTCCGTCAGCGCCACCGGCGCGCCTCCCGCCACGTCCGCCACCCAGATGCGGCTCTTGCCGTCCGGGTGCCGGGCCACGTACGCCACGCGCTTGCCGTCCGGGCTGAAGACCGCCTCGCGCTCGTCGCCCGCGAAGCCCTCTCCGGACAGGGCTCGCAGGTCCGCGCCGTCCGCGCGCACCAGGTACATGCGCTCCTTGCGCTCGCGGTTGCTCACGAACAGCAGCCACTTGCCGTCCGGGCTCCACTGCGGCGTCCGGTCCTCCATGTAGAACGTGGTGATGCGGCGGGGCTCGCCCGTGCCGTCCGCGCGGAAGACGTAGACCTCCGGGTCACCGTCACCGCTGCAAACGCACGCCACCTCCGTGCCGTCCGGGGACACCGCGGGCTCGAAGCAGCCCTCCTTCACGTGCGTCAGTTGCGTGTCCACCGCGTTCGCCTCGGGCAGCACGCGCACCACGTCGCTGAAGCCCTGCGCGTCGGACTCCGCGACCAGCCACGTGCCGTCCGGCGCCCAGCTCGCGTTGCGCGCTCGGGGCCGGGGCGGATGCAGCGCCACCTGGCGCCCCCCCTCGAGCGGCTGCAGGCGCAGCTGCTGGAAGACACGCCCGTTCGCCTCGCCCGACGCAATCACCAGCAGCGTGCGGCCGTCCGGTGACGGCGGGCCGGGGTACTCGTCCTCCGGCGCGGAGGTGACCTGCGTCTCTTCTCCGGCGGGCGTCACCCTCCAGACGTCCTTCTGTCCCGCCCTTTCGGAGAGGAAGACGATGGTGCCCGGCAGGGCCCGCCGCTCCGCCTCCGACAGGGCACCGGGCGCAGTGGCTCCACCAGCGCCGCCGCAGCGGCCCTGACAGCCCATGGCGCCCAGCATGGCGAGCACGGCCCACCACCGCCGTGCCCGCGAGGGCCCGGAACGCTTCCGCCGTTCAAGGCCCTCGTGCCTCACGTCAGCGCACCCGGACGGCGTCGGCCATGACCACGAAGCCCGGGGTCGTCCAGCGGCTCAGCTGCACCTTGTTCCAGCCCGCGGAGAAGCTGTACGTGCCCAGCGTCACCCACTTGCCACCGTTGGTCTGCTGGTTGACGGACACGCGGCCCACCTCGGTACCCGCCGCGTTGTAGGCGATGAACGGCGCCGTGGCGGAGCGGTTCGCGCCCGCCACCCACCAGGCGTCAATCGTGCGCGTCTGCGCGGTGGGCAGGTAGAACTCGAATGAGGCCGGCGCGGAGATGGCCTCCGTGGCCGCGTAGAAGTAGCCGCTGCCGTAGTAGCCGGCGCTCGTGCCCTCCGACCAGTTCCCCGTCAGCGAGAGCCTCGCCTTGGACGCGTCGTTGTTGGCGCTGTTGCTGTCGATGATGATCTCACCGGTCGGCGTCGTCGTGCCGCAGTAGCTGTTCACCTTGCTGAGGTACGTGGACCACGGCCAGTTGGGACCCGGGTCCGTGCGCGTCGCCGGCTGCAGCTTGCCGTGCGCCACGATGTGGTAGCTGTCCTTCACGATGGAGTTGTCGCGCGCGATGTCGCACGACAGCTTCGCGGACGCGTCAATCTGCCCGGCCGGGAAGGACGTCTGGCTGGCGTAGCCGCCGTGCTCGATGCCGATGGTGAAGTTGTTGGACTGCACGCCGTTGAGCCACGCCTCCTTGCCACTGTTGAGCGACGAGTCGTACGTCGCGCCGATGTGGTAGGCCCGGTGCGCCTCGCGCACCAGCTGGGAGATTTCGGAGCCGCTCTCGTTCACCACGTAGTGCGCGCTCACGCCCGCGGCGCTGTTGGTGAGCCAGCTCCAGCACGAGCCGTAGGAGCCCTCACAGGTGTGGATGATGATCATCAACGGGTTGTGCGACCTGCTCGTGCTGTAGTTGCCCGACGGCGCCGCCCGCCAGATGGACGACGCGTAGTCCGGGCCCGCCGCCATGGCGCGCACCTGGGGACGCTCGAACTTCGCCTCCACCTTCACGGGCTCCAGCGACACGGCCACCGAGCCGTCCTGGTTGAGCGCCACCGCGCCCTCGTTCATCACCGCGTACACGGAGCGGTGCACGTGCTCCGCCTGCGCCTCCGGGTTGGTGATGCCGCTCAGCTGCGCCACCACCGGCGCCCACGCGGCCAGGTCCCCGCGCTCTACCTTCGCGTCCATGGCCAGCTGGGACAGCCGCGCCGCGCCCGCGCGCAGGTTGGACAGCGCGTCCGTGCGCGCCTCCTCCGCCGTCACGCCCGCCAGCGCCGCGCCCTGCTCCAGGTCCTCACCCCGCAGCGCCATCAGGCCGAACGCCGGCTGCTGGCCCGGGAACTCCGCCTCGCCCCGCACCATCTGCCAGCGCGTCTCCGCGTAGGAGACCGCCTTGAGCAGCTCCGCCGGGACGTTGAACTCCTGCGCGGCCTGCGCGAACAGCGGGTCCATCTCACGCGGCAGCGTGCTGCCCGCCGTGTCCGGGGAGGGCTGCGACGGCGTCTCGGCCGGAGGGGTCTCGGAGGGCTGCTGCGCCTGGGGACCGCACGCGGAGAGCACCAGGGCGACGGCCGCCGCCGCGAAGGGATTGCGGAAGGTTGACATGAGGGGACTCCAAAGTCGGGGGGAGGAACTCCACGCCTTCACAGCACCGTGCGTGCCAGCCGCCTCCATCCGTCACCTTCGTCCAGTTTTCTTCCTCGACCGGTGCATGCATGCTCCACCCGCACCGGGCGCGCGAAGTTCCTTGTGACTTCAAGCACCTGAAATCACGGAATTACCTACATCCCAGGACCCGCCGTTTCACGCGGAGTCCGAGATGGCACACGGATGCCGCACTGCCGCAATTCAGGACATCCGTGACGTAACGTTTTGTTACATCATTTCTTGTATTAATCACTATTTGCACCCTTGGTGGACCGAGCCAGAGAGCCGTCCGGGCGCGCGCCGCGCTGGAAGGGCCGACATGGGGCCAGGGCATCCGCTATGACGCCACCATCATGCGGCTCTTCGGTATTGGCGACACGCACCTGCCCTCCACCCGGCAGAAGGACATGCACCGCTTCGGCTGGACGGACCACCCGCTGCCCTTGCAGCGCGCGTGGGACGAGCGGGTGCGGCCGGAGGACGCGGTCATCGTCGCGGGCGACATCTCCTGGGCCACCCGCGCCCACGAGGTGATGGAGGACCTGGCGTGGCTGGACGCGCGGCCGGGGCGCAAGGTGCTGGTGCGCGGCAACCACGACTACTGGTGGGGCGACTCCGCGTCCAAGCTGCGCAAGCTGCTGGAGCCGTTCCGCACGCTGGAGGGCTTCCTCCACAACAACGCGTTCGTGCTGGGGCCCTGGGTCATCGCCGGCACGCGGCTGTGGACCGCGCCGGAAGCGCCGCCCATGCCGGGCGGGGAGATGGGCGACGAGCAGGGGGATTCCGGCTACGTGGAGCGCGAGACGCGCCGGCTCAATACGTCCATTGATGACGCGCTCAAGAAGGAGGCGGCCTCCCCCACGCCGCTCACCCGCATCATCGCGGTGCACTTCCCGCCCGTGTACGCGAACGAGCGGGCCACCGCCTTCAGCGCCCCCATCGAAGCGTTCGCCCCCAAGGTGTGCGTGTACGGGCACCTGCACTCGAGCGGCATCCCCGCGGGCTTCACCGGCGAACGGGCGGGCGTGCGCTACGTGCTCGCGTCCTGCGACGCGGCCGGCTTCGCGCCGATGCTGCTGGACGAGCGCTGACGCCCTCCCCGGGGCCCGAAGTCACGGGAGCCCCAAGGAACCTGCCGCGTCGGCCCGGACACCGGACATGGGAGGTCGGGACGGGTGTGACGCCCGGTGAAGCGCTTTGTCGACAGGTGAAAAGGGGCCGTTAAGCTGGCCCCGGGTTCGCCCGTGAACCAAGGAGTGGAAGTCATGCCGTCGGACAAGGCCGAACTCGCCGCCCGGATCGCCATCCTCCAGTCGGGGGACTCCATCCGTGGACTCATCTTCAAGTCCGTCTTCGGCCTGGTGCAGCAGCACTCGGGCGCCATCGGCATGGAGAAGCTGCGCGTGGGGGAGCTGAACCACGACTACGCGGAGCTGCGCTCATACCCGGCGCGGGAGTTCCTCACGCTGCTGTACAGCGCGGCGGACGTGCTGGAGAGCGCGCTCGGCGCCCAGGACGCGGTGTTCCACGCGTGCGGCGAGGTGAGCATCACCCGCTACTCCACCGGGCCCGGGATGCTGGTGTTCGGCATCATCTCCCGGGGCGACCCCCAGAAGCTCTTCGCGGGCGCGCAGATGGCGTACAGCGCGGCGGTGTCCTACGGCAACCGCGAGTACCTCACGACGGGCCCCAAGTCCGGCACCCTGCGCATGCGCCGGGACATGATGCCGCCCGCGTACCACGTGGGCATCCTCACCGGTTCGCTCAAGGTGTTGGGTTTGACGGGCAAGGCCACCGCGAAGCCGCAGGGCATCGACCGCGTGGACTACGACATCGAGTGGGCCTGAAGCGGGACGCGGGGCCGCGCGTCGACAGCGCTCCGGGTGCGCTTCAAGCGGACTTCGGGGGACTTCAGTCGACGCGGGTGTAGGTCACGTCCAGCTGCGCCACCACGCGCTCGCCCACGGACGCCCAGCAGGCGAAGGTGTGGTCCGCGCCGCGCACGCGGGTGCGGTGCGCGCCGAACACCACCGTCTGGCCCGCGTAGGCCAGGCTGTCCGCGGACAGCTTCACGTCCTTGGCCACGAAGCGGGCGCCGGGCGCGCGCTCCAGCGAACGGCCCAGCGTGGTCGCCATGCGCGTCATGCCGCCCGCGACGACCGCCACCGGCATCACCGGGTGCATGGCGAAGTGGCCCTTGCACAGCTCCGGGGTGACGACGAGCGACGAGCGCATGATGTCGCCCTCCACGCGGAAGTCCTGGAGGTCCAACGGCTTGCTGTACGGGTTCTGCCGCAGCTTCGCCCACTCCTCCGGGGTGCGCTGCACGGTGTCCGCGGGACGCGGCTCACGGCGCATCTCCTGGCGCGCCTCGCCGAACAGGCGGGTGAAGGCGGCGGCGGACAGCACGTTGTAGTCCACCTCCAGCTTGAACAGCGGCGTGCCGTCCGACGAGGACAGCAGCGTGCGCGCCGTGCAGGTGCGCTTGCCGGTGTACTCCGCCTGCGCCAGCGCCCAGAGCATGTCCGTGGCGCGCTCCTGCGGGGCCGGCTGCAGCCACTGACCGCGCGCCGCGCTGGCCAGGTAGAAGTGCTGCCCGTCCTTGGGCGCCACCAGCGCCGCGCCGCACGAGCCCAGGATGGCCAGGTGCCGGCCCGCCTCGCCCAGGCCCAGCGGCATCGCCTCCGCGTCCGACGCCATCTGCACCGGCACGCGCGCCACCACCTCACCCGGCAGCACCGTCACGTCCTTCAGCGCGAAGTACGGATCACGCACGCAGATGCGCGGGTACAGCTCCTGCGCGCTCAGCACCGTGTACGGCGCCGCCTCCGACAGCGGCATCCTCGGCTCGGCCATCCACGACATGACGGACTTCACCGGAGAGACGGCCGGGGACGACACGGGGGCGGGGGAGATGGCCTGGAGCATGGAAGGGCTGACCTCGTTTCAGACGCCGGGTGCCGGGGGACACCTGGCCGCAGGGTAACCAAGTTCTATTGCGCTGGGACAGTATTTTTCTCTGCCCCGCGAAAAGATTCTCGATTCATCGACGAAAGTGTTGCTGCCCTGCCGTATTTTTCTATCTGAACCGGAAAAAACGGACAGGGGCGGTGTAATCTGAAGCAGGCAAGCCCCTGCGTAAAGGGCCGTGTGGCAGTCAGTTACTGACACCCCTGGGTCGGAACAACCCCTCCCTGGAGAACCCTGCCCATGTCTTTTCAAGGAGTTACGAGGCGGAATAAACCTCAAGCCCGGTAAAACACGTGCAACACCGCCCGAGTAGGTTTTCTACTCCTGGGGTGAAGTCGCGGTGCGGTAACGCTTTGGGTTACAGCTCCACCTGACTGCCCAGCTCCACCACGCGGTTGGGTGGAATCCGGAAGTAGGCGGTGGCGCTGCGGGCGTTGCGGCTCATCCAGGTGAAGAGGGCCTCGCGCCAGGCGGCCATCCCGGGCTTCTTGGTGGGGATGAGCGTTTCGCGGCCCAGGAAGAAGCTGGTGCCCATCAGCTGGAACTGGAGGCCCTTCTCCCGGCAGCGCTTGAGGATGTCCGGGATGCTGGGGTTCTCCATGAAGCCGTAGCGGGCCACGACGCGCACGAAGCCCTGCTCCAGGGGCTCCACCTCCACGCGCTCCTGGGCCACCACGTGGGGAATCTCCTCCGAGATGATGGTGAGCAGCACCACCTGCTCATGGAGGATTTTGTTGTGCTTCAGGTTGTGCAGGAGCGCGGGCGGGGTGCCTTCCGGGTTGCCCGTCATGAAGATGGCGGTGCCGGGCACGCGCAGGGGCGGGTGGTCCCCGAAGCTGCCCAGCAGGTCCTTGAGGCCCAGGCTGGCCGCGCGCAGCTTGCCGGCGAGGATGTCCCGGCCGCGCTTCCAGGTGGTCATCATCGTGAAGATGCAGACGGCGAGCAGCAGCGGGAACCAGCCGCCGTCGGCAATCTTCGCCGCGTTGGCGCCGAAGAAGGCCAGGTCCACCACCATGAAGAGGCTGGCGATGGGCAGAGCCACGGAGCGGCGGACGCCCCAGCGCTCCCGGGCCACCACGTAGGCCAGCACGGTGGTGATGCCCATGGTCGTCGTCACCGCGATGCCGTACGCGGCCGCCAGCCGGCTGGAGGAGCCGAAGCCCAGCACCAGCGCGATGACGCCCACCAGCAGCGCCCCGTTGACGCCGGGCAGGTAGATTTGCCCCATCTCCTCCGCGGACGTGTGCACCACCTCCATGCGCGGGCAGTAGCCCAGCTGCATGGCCTGCCGGGTGGTGGAGAAGGAGCCGGAGATGAGGGCCTGCGACGCGATGACGGCGGCGGCGGTGGACAGGGCGACCAGCGGATACAGGGCCCACTCCGGGGCCAGGAGGAAGAAGGGGTTTCGGGCGGCCTCCGCGTGGCGCAGGAGCAGCGCGCCCTGGCCCAGGTAGTTGAGCACCAGCGACGGCAGCACCAGCAGGAACCAGGCGCGCCGGATGGGCCCCGCGCCGAAGTGGCCCATGTCCGCGTAGAGCGCCTCGCCGCCCGTCACCACCAGGATGACGGCGCCCAGCACCAGGAAGCCGTGCCACCCGTTGTCCATGAAGAACTGCACGCCGTGCACGGGCGACAGCGACCAGAGCACCGCGGGGTTGTGCAGCAGCTCCTTCACGCCCAGCACCGCCAGCACCAGGAACCACACGGTCATCAGGGGGCCGAACACCGTGCCGATGCCCGCCGTGCCCTTGCGCTGCACCATGAACAGCAGCAGCAGGATGACGAGCGAGATGGGAATCACGTACGGCTGGAAGACGGGGGTGGCCACGCTCAGGCCCTCCACCGCGCTCATCACGGAGATGGCCGGGGTGATGACGCCGTCACCGTAGATGAGCGCCGCGCCAAAGAGGCCCAGGGTGATGAGCACGGGCCGTGCGCGGTGTGACTGCCCCCGGGGCCGGTGCATGGCCAGCGCCATCAGCGCGAGGATGCCGCCCTCGCCCCGGTTGTCCGCGCGCATCACGAAGATGATGTACTTCACCGACACGACGATGATGAGCGACCACACGATGAGCGACAGCACGCCCAGGACGTTGGCCGGCGTCGGCGTGACGCCGTGCGCTCCGGTGAAGCATTCGCGCAGCGCGTAGAGCGGACTGGTTCCAATGTCTCCGTAGACGATGCCCAGCGCGCTCAGGGCGAGCATCGCGATGCGTTTGGGAGATTCCGGCCCCTCCGAAGGGGCAGCCGGTGATTCCGAGGGTGCGTTCACGGCCCCCGCTTTAGCCGAACGCGGGCCCGGAGCAACCGGCGCCTTGCCGCTCCTCTGGTTTCCAACCGCGCCAGGTGTTCCCATGTGCGCGCTTGAGCGCCCTGCCCTCGGGGGTGCCGGGCCCCGGAACGAGGCAGGTGCCCGTCACCAACGCTTCCGGCGGGTGGGTGTCGAGCATCCGCAGAAGTCAGGGATGGCGGGACCTGGGACGCAGAGCGCCGCGAGCGAGGGCGTGCTCCCATGGCGGGTGCAACGGGGGGACGTGGCATGACGATGGTCGCAACCAGGCTGGGGGAAGCGCGGCAGTACGGGGCGCGGCTTCCGGAGATTGAAGAGCGGCTGGCGCTGCTGGCGGAGGCCTCGCGGGTGCTGGCGGACGCGTCGCTGGAGCCCCCGGCGGTGATGGAGCGGCTGTGCGGGTTGGTGGTGCCCCTGCTCGGCTCCGCGTGCGCGCTGCGGCTGTTGTCGGAGGACGGGTTGTGGCTGCGCACGGTGGCGTCGGCGGCGGCGGTGCCGGAGGCGCGCGTGCGGCTGCAGGCGGTGTTCTCCCAGCGGGTGCGCGCGGACGAGGGCGTGGCGGCGGAGGTGCTGGACACGGGCCTGGCGCAGGGGGTGGAGGCGGTGCTGGTGCTGCCGCTGCGGGCCCGGGGGCGCGCGCTGGGGACGCTGACGGTGTGGCGGGAGGCGCCGGAGCCGGCGTCGTTCGATTCGGCGGAGCAGCTGCTGCTCCAGGAGCTGGCGGACCGGGCGGCGCTGGCGCTGGACGTGGCGCGGGCGTACGCGTCCGAGCGGCAGGCGCGGCAGGCGGCGGAGGTGGCGGCGGGAAGGCTCGCGCGGCTGCAGCACGTCACCGCGGAGCTGTCGGAGGCGCTCACCGCGGCGCGCGTGGCGGAGGTGGTGCTGGAGCAGGGGCTGGCGGTGGCGGACGCGAAGGCCGGGGCGCTGTGGGGCGTGGCGCCGGACGCGATGAGCGCCTCGCTCCTGCGCTGCGCGGGCTGCACGCCGGACGCGGCGGAGCGGCTGAAGCGGATGTCCCTGGAGGAGGACTCGCCGGTGGCGCGGGTGCTGCGCGAGTCGCGGCCGGTGTGGCTGACGGCGGAGGACGCGCTGTCCGGGGCGGAGCGGCCGGCGAACTCGTCCGCGTGTCTGCCGCTGGTGGTGGACGGGCGGGCGCTGGGGGCGCTGGTGTTCACCTTCGGCCTGCCGCACGGGTTCGACGACGACGAGCGGGCCTTCCTCCAACTGGTGGCGCACCACGCGGCGCAGGCGCTGGCGAGGGCGCGGCTGTTGGAGCGGGAGCAGCGGGCTCGGGCGGCGCTGCGCGAGGCGCACGGGACGCTGGAGGCCATCATCCAGGCGAGCCCCACGGCCATCATGCTGCTGGATCCGGACGGCACGGTGCGGCTGTGGAATCCGGCCGCGGAGCGGATGCTGGGGTGGACGGCGGAGGAGGTGCTGGGGAAGGTGTTGCCTGCCGTGCCGCCGGAGCACTGGGAGGCGTTCCGCCACGGGCTGGAGCGCGCCACGCGGGGCACGGTGCTGGACGGCGCACCGCTGGCGGCGCGGCGGCGCGACGGGGGCGCGGTGCAGGTGGCCATGTGGACGGGGCGCGTGCACCCGGCGAGCGGCCCGCCGCAGTGCCTGAGCGTGATGGTGGACATCACCGAGCGCCAGCGCGGCGAGGCGGCGCAGCGCTTCCTCGCGGAGGCTGGCGGGGTGCTGGCGGGGAGCCTGGAAGAGGAGGAGACGCTGGAGCGCGTGGCGCACCTGGCGGTGCCGCAGTACGCAGAGGCCTGCGGCGTGTTCCTGGAGGATGAGTCCGGCGGCGTGCGCTGCGTGGCCACGGCGGGCGTCGAGGACGGTGACGTGCCGCCCCCGGGGCTCGCGGTGGTGTCGCGGGTCATCCAGTCCGGGAGGCCGGAGTCGCGCTCGGGGTTGTCGGAGGGGGACCCGTCGTACGCGCGGGCGGGCGGGACGTGCGCGTACCTGTGCGTGCCGCTGCGGGTGCGCGGGCACACGCTGGGGGCGCTGACGTTCGTCACGTCGAAGGGGGCGTACGACGCGCAGGACCTGGCGCTGGCGCAGGAGCTGGCGCGGCGCGCGGCGCTGGCGCTGGACAACGCGAGCCTCTACCGGGACGCGCGTCAGGCCATCCGCCTGCGCGAGGAGTTCCTGTCCATCGCGAGCCATGAGTTGAAGACGCCCATCAGCGCGCTGCAGCTCCAGGTGCAGAGCCTGCTGGCGGGACTGAATCGGTCGGGGGCGGCCTTCGACCCGGAGCGGCTCAAGCGCGGCCTGGAGCGGGTGGACCGGCAGGTGAAGCGGCAGACGCTGCTGGTGAACGACCTGCTGGACGTGTCCCGGTTGAGCGCGGGGAAGCTGGAGCTGGTGCTGGAGCCCCTGGAGATGGGGGCGCTGGTGCGGGAGGTGGCCGAGCGCTTCGAGCAGGAGTACGCGCGCTCGGGCACGCCGCTGGAGCTGGTGCTCGCGCCGGAGGTGCTCGGGCAGTGGGACCGGCTGCGGTTGGACCAGGTCTTCACCAACCTGTTCTCCAACGCGCTGAAGTACGGGCGGGGCAACCCGGTGCACGTGTCCCTGGAGGTGGAGGCCAACCGGGCGCGGCTGCGCGTGAAGGACGGCGGCATCGGCATCGCGAAGGAGCACCTGCCGCGCCTGTTCCACCGCTTCGAGCGCGCGGTGTCCGAGCGCAACTACGGCGGCTTCGGGCTGGGGTTGTGGATCGCCCGCCAGATTGTCGAGGCGATGGGCGGCCACATCGAGGTGGAGAGCGTCCTGGGCGAGGGGTCCACGTTCATCGTGGAGCTGCCGCGTGGCTAGCGGTGGGAGGCGGGGAGCCCCTCCGCGATGAAGCCGCAGCCGCGCTGGGATTCGCGGCGGTGGAGGACGTGGCAGCGCTCGGGGGTGGGGCAGTCGGTGTCGTGGGTGCAGGGCTGGAAGCAATAGCCGCTGGTCTCGTCGCAGGTGAGGCCCTTCGCGCAAGGGGCCTTGTCATCACAGCGGGTGCGGCACTCGAAGGCCCCGGTTTCGAGGGTGGGTTCGGCGAAGCCGCGCAGGCAGTCCTGGTTCGCGGCGCAGGGCGCGGCGTCCAGGCAGGCGGGGCCCACGAAGGGGCGGCAGGTGGGGACTTCGCCCGGGTAGTCCGTCTCGCAGCGTTCGCCTTGCGGACAGGCACGGTCGCGGCAGCTGGGGACGCAGGCGCCGCGGACGCGGTAGGGATTGGGGGCGCACTCGGTGCCGATGGCGCAGGCGTCCGGGTCGTGCACGTTGCACGGCGGGCCGCAGAACTCATGGACGCAGAGGAGCCCCGGCGCGCAGCGGCCCTCCAGCTCACGTGAGTACCCCGTGCAGCGTTCTCCGGCGCGCAGCGTTCCCTGTGGCACGCAGCGCTGGAGTACCTGGCCCGAGGCGGACGTGTCCACGGGATGGCAGGTGTCGGACAGGGTGCAGTCCGACGCGTCGTCGCAGAAGCGGTGCAGGGGCTGACATTCGCGGAAGCCGAAGTCCGGGTGATGCGCGCACACGGTGTCGGCGGGGCACGCGTCGTCCGCGTCGCAGCGGTCCTCGCAGGTGAGGGAGCCTTGAGTGTCCGCGTGGCAGTTGGAAGGGATGTTGGTGAGCCGGATGCCATTGCTCAGCACGACGACGTCAGGAGGTTCGCTCCCTTCACTGTCCGGGTCGTCGCTGGATTCGAGGTGCAGTCGGACGGGGTCGTCCGACAGGTCCGCCTGCGCGGTGAGGTCCGGTCCGGGCCACGCGAGCCACACGCCCGTGCCCACGGCGGTCACGAGCGCGGTGAAGGAGATGAGGAGGCAGAGCCTGCGCGGAGTCACAGGTCGAGCACCTGTTGCATCCACCGCTGACTCTCCTCGTCCCGGGTCACGAGTCCGTCGAAGCGACCCGTGCGCATCATCTCCACGAGAGCCGTGTCCTGCGCGATGAGCCTTGCTGCGGCGAAGGGGAACGTCGTGGTCGAACACCTGCCTGGGATGAAGTCAGGCTCCCCCTGGAGCAGCTCCATGAACCGGGCAAGCTGGTTGAACAGCTGGTCCACGCTGGAAGCCACCGGCACCACCAACAGCTCCTCCTGCATGTCGATGTAGAGCACGGGCTGGACTCCGCGCGCATCCGCCAGCGCCGGCACGACGCCGTAGTAGTACGCGAGGTTCGAAACCTGCCCGAAGAGAACACATGCAGGGAAGGGAGCCTGTCCCCTACCCCGCAGCCATGCGTTCACGTCCAGGACTCCATCCGGGCCGGAGCCAGGACGATACAGCTCGATGTCTCCCAGCGTGGCTCGGCCCGCTCGCGAATAGATCCCGGCGAGCATGGGATCGAGCGGATGCCCCACCAGCGTTGAGCCAGGACGAGGTGCATCAGCCAATGGCGGATCCACGCTGACCCGGAAGCCATGGCGACGGCAGACCTCCGTCAGCCTCGTCCATCCAAGTACCTCCGCATCCAGTCCCACCAAGCGAACGCGCCTCCTGAAACGCCAGGGCCTACAACCCCAGCACGGCCGCGACTTCCTTCAGCGCGGCCTTCTCCGCGGAAGCAAGCGCAGCTCCCGACTTCGACGGATCGTACAGGACGTGAAACCACCGTCCGAAGTGGTTGTGCGTGATGTGAGCGATTTCCTCCACCTCCCTGGCGGAGACGCTCTTCGTGTTCGTCCGCACGAACGTCCAGACCGAGTTGACGCTCGAATGGACCTCCCGCGCCATGCCCACCAGGTTCTCCGCCACGTTGACACCGCGGGTGGGAAACAGGTGGGCATGCTCGATGGGCACCAGATGGTGCACCTGATACGTCCCCAGGAGGTCCTTCCCCAAGGCTTGTGCCAACTGGGGCCGGTGCACCTCGAAGTACTCCTGTCGAGCCCACTCCCTGAGCTTGTCCTTCGAGTACTTGTCCGTGATGGGCCTTCGGAGTTGGTGTTCCATCCCCTTCAGCAATGACTGGAGCTCAGCCTGCTCCCCAGCCTTGAGTGCCATCAGGCCCTCTGCCTCCACCTTCATCCAGATGCGCTGGAGGGCTTCGCGCTCGGCGGGCGGCGTGCGGATCAACACCGTGCGGAACCACTGCGCGGCCTTCGCCCCTCCTCTGCCGAGCACCGAGACCACCGTGGGCGCGACGGCCTCCATCGCCCCGAGCGCGCCCTTCGCGATGAAGCCTCCCACGTACCAGTACGCGAGCTGCTCGAAGGACCACACGCCCGCGAGGCGCGCACTGTCCTTCACCTCCTCACGCCAGTGCCGGAGGATCTCCTCCTGCATCGCCCGGTACTCCTTGGCGATGTCCTGCATCTCCTCTGGAGGCTCGGAAGGTTCGAGCGTCGTCGCCGCCACCACCCGCCAGCGTGGCTCGGGTTCACCGCGCACGTGCCTTCCCTCCAGCTCCACTTCGACGGTGCGGCTTCCCACCGCGTTCACGAAGGGCAACAACGCCTGCACCACCGGCATGCGCAGGTCAGCGCTCCCGGGAGCGGTCCTCCGGCCCGACCCCTCCTGGACCTCGAAGACGACCAACTCCACCTCCGGATGCAATCGCAGTCCTTCGAACTGGAGTCTTGCCCTCTCATGCACCCGCCCCTCCCAGGGCACGCGAGACGCGGGCAGCAGCTGCCGGGCCACTGTCAGCGCATCCGACACCAGGGGCTCGGACGCTCCCGGCAGGGACTCGGGCACCGTTCGCGCGTGGGCCGCGACCGGGCCACGCACCGTCTCCAGGTCGAAGCGCCAGCGCTCAACCCCACGTGCCAGCGTGAAGCGCAGGCGGCGCGGCTTCACGCCCACCAGCGTGGACAGGCTCCGCGTCAGCTCGCGGGAGAACCCGCTCCACTCCACGGCCGCACCGGCGCCCTGGCCTGTCGCCGTGCGCCGGAAGGACACCAACGTCAGCGCACCGTCGTGCACCTGGTAGTCGAAGGTCCACGCCTCGCCCGGAACTCCGCGCGCACCCGCGACCTCCCAGAGCTCGCGCACCACCCGGGCCGCTTCCGCCTGCCGGGCGCGCTCACCTCCCACGGGCCCGGCACGCTCCAACGCCCCCTCTCGCGTGAATCCGAGTCCCGCGCGCTCGGCCGGGGTGTCGTCACCCGTCGCTGCTTCGAACGACTCGCGCTCGAAGGAGCCATCACTCGCGCACGCGGCAAGCGCGAACACCCACAGGAGTCCCAGCACCGGCGGCATCCGGTGCCAGGGCCCCTCTCCACGGGAAACGGAACGCGTCATCGCGTCCCGAGCCTATGTGGAAGCTACAGCGCCAGGAGCAACAGCGACGCCTGCTCCGCGGGCGAGGCCGCGAGGAAGGCGTCCGGCAGCGTGATGACCGTGGGCGGCATGAACGAGCGGTCGCAGCTGCGCTTTCCCTCGTAGGTGCGGCCCTCCTCCTTCGCCTTCAGCCGGTACGTGCAGTCGCGCACGTACACCGTCAACTCCTGCGGCGACAGCGTCAGGTTGACGGGGCGCCCGTAGAAGCCGCCCTTCGCCTTCACCGCGTCGCCGTCCTTCTTCACTTCCAGGTTCACCACCGAGGTCCCGATGTTGCCCTTCACCTTCTCGCCCTCCAGCCGCAGCGTCACCGGGGCGTCCGCCACGCGGCCTCGCAGCTCGCCTGGAAGACGGGACACCTGGAACTCGGGGCCCGTGACGTTGTCCGGCGTCATCCGCAGGTTGAACTGCGTCCGCGCCACGCTGAAGGCAATCTGGTCCTGCTCCGAGGACGCCCACGCTCCGCCCACACCCGCGAGCACCGCCAACACTCCCACACCCCGACGCAATGACTGTCTGTCTCGCTTCATGGATAGGACCCTCCTCGCTGACATGGATAATGTGTAACGTCCCCGGGGCGGCGACATATCGGCCGCGCCCGGGTCCCTCCGAATCGGGGGCTACCTTCCGCCCGCTGCCCCGCTCCCCTGCCCTGCCGCCGGGCCCAGCAGGTGCTTTTCGAAGAACATCAGCGCCGTCGTCTGGGCCATGTCCCGGTTGGTCTTCTTCTGGAACCCGTGCCCCTCGTCCGTGGCCAGCAGGTACCAGACGTCCGCGCCCTTCTTGCGCACCGCCTGGGCGATCTGCTCCGCCTCCGACTGCGGCACGCGTGGGTCGTTGGCCCCCTGCTGCACGAAGAGCGCCGCGCGAATCTTGTCCACCGACCCCAGCGGCGAGATGCGCTCCTGCACCTTGCGCACCGCCGGGTCGCGCTCGTCGCCGTACTCCGCGCGCCGCAAGTCCCGCCGGTACGCCTGCGTGTTCTGCAGGAACGACGGCAGCGACGAGATGCCCACCACGTCCACCGCCGCCTTGATGCGGTCCGGGAAGAACGCTGCCGCCGCCAGCGTCATGTAGCCGCCGTACGAGCCGCCGTAGATGCCCACCCGCGCCGCGTCCAGCTCCGGCCGGGAGGCGACGAAGTCCAGCGTGGCCCCGATGTCCGCCAGGCTCGCCTCGCGCTTCACGCCGTCATCCATGGCGCGGTACGCCTTGCCGTACCCTTCCGAGCCGCGCACGTTGGGCAGCAGCACCGCCATCCCCAGCTCCGTCACCATCAGCTGGGTCTGCGCGCTGAAGATGGGCTGGCTCTGCCCCTCCGGGCCGCCGTGGAACATCACCACCACCGGCACCTTCCCCTTCGCGTTCTTCGGCAGGTACAGGAACGCCGGCACCTTCACGCCATCCGTGGACGGGTAGCGCACCAACTCCGGCTCCACGAACGTCTCCGGATCCAACCCGCCCACCTCCGAGCGCGTCCAGCGCGTGGTCTTCTTCGTGCCCAGGTCCACCGTGAAGATGTCCAGCGGCACGCGCGCCGACGTCAGCGAGAACGCCACCCGGTCCGACCGCTTCGCCGGGAAGCGGACCTGCGAAATCACCCCGCGCGGCGTCTCCACCGGCGACAGCGCCTGCGTGCGCGTGTCCAGCAGATACAGCCGGCCGAAGCCCTCCTCGTTGATGGCCACCGCCAGCTTGCGCCCGTCCGGGGACAGCTCCAGGTTCTGCACGTTCCAGCGCACCGACTTCGTCAGCGACGGCGGAGCGGCCTGGGGCGCGCCCGTGAGCGGCAGCCGGTACACCTCCGCGAAGTCGCTGTAGCGGTCCGTGGCCACGTACACGCCCTGTCCGTCGTGCGTGAAGACGGCGGCGTCCACGCTGCCCTTGCCCTCCTTGGGCGTCAGCTGCGTGCGCGCGTTCGTCTTCACGTCCACCACGCTCAGGTCCGCGTCGTCCGCCGCGCGGAACTGGCGCACCAGCAGCTTCGAGCCGTCCTGGGAGAACTCCAGCGGCGCCCAGCTGCCTTCCACCTCCGTCACCCGCTTCGCCTGCTTGGGGTCCGCCGTGGGCGCCACGTACACGTCGGTGTCCTTGCCGTTGCGCCCCGTGCCCGCGTACGCGAGCCAGCGCCCGTCCTTCGACACCACCAGCTCTTCATGCCGGCTCTTGCCGTCCGTCAGCAGCTCCGAGCGGCCCGTGCGCCGGTCCAGCTTGAGCACCTGGTAGAACTCTCCGCCGCCCGTGTCCTGCAGGTAGAAGACAATCTGCGGATTGCCCGGCAGGAAGCGCGCCCGGTTGATGGGCTCCTTCGTGAAGGTGAGCTGCGTGCGCGCGCCCAGCGGCATCTCCACCAGGTGCAGCTGGTTGACGTCCGCGAAGCGCGTGGAGATGAGCACCTGCTGGCCATCCCCGCTCACGTCCAGCAGCTGCGCGGAGCGGGACTCCAGGTACTGCTGCACGCGCTGGGAGAGCGCGGGCGGCACCGGCGGCACGCCGCTCACCCACAGGTTGGGCAGGCCGGGCAGCGGGGCGATGCCGGGGACGGCGGACGGTGCCTTCGCGGCGGCGGCCGGCGCGGGGGGCGCCTTCGACGGGGCCGGCGCGGGCGTCTGCGCCGCGAGCAGGGACACGATGAGTGGAAGGGACGCGAGGTTCATGGTGCCACCGACCCTACCAGCGCCGTCACGTTCCCCGGCACCCACGCGCGCCGTTCCTCCCTCTCCGCACGATGATGCGTGTTGAACACTGGATGGCCCGGGCGGCCACCCTGTTGGATGCCGCGCCGCGGCGGCCGAACGAGCGTGACCGCGGGGCAGGGTGATCGCTCCCGGCCTCACTTCGAAGCCCTCCACGCCTGTGATGCCCGGGGCTTGCGACGTGCGCCGGTGCACAACGTCGCGGGCGGACAGTGGCCCTTGCGTGGGGGTTCGCCAGCGTGGGGGGGATGCCCACCCTTACCCCTGTCGACATCGGTGCCGAGCCGCGTCCGCGGCCCGCCGAGGAAGGGGGACTTCGACATGGCCTGGATGCGGGAGAAGACACTGCTCGTCGTCGCGCTCACGTCGCTGGGGGTGTTCGCGCCCGCGTGCGGCGGCGGCTCGGCGGAGGACTCCGACGCGCCGCCCACCCAGGACGGGCCGGTGCTCGTTCCGCCCACTGAGGCGCAGCTGCGCATCGTACAGGCAGCGCCGGGCTCGCCCGCGATGGACGTCTACCTCGCTGGCGACCCCACGCCCGTGGCCCGGGCCGTGGCCTATGGCGCCACCACGCCCTACCTCACGCGCGACGCGGGCGCTGTCACCGTGGAGCTGCGGCCCGCGGGCTCGGCGGCGAGCACCGCGCCCATCGTGTCCCAGCGGGTGGGCATGGAGGCCGGGACGCGCTGGACGGTGGTGACCGCCGGGGCCTTCGGCGCCTCGGACTCCGGCGCGGCGATGCGCACGCTGCTCCTGCGCGACAACACCGTGCCCGCTGACGGAGGCCAGACGCGCGTGCGCATCATCAACGCCGGCACGGACGCGCCGACGGTGGACGTGGACCTGGGCAATGACGGCTCGGTGGAGGTGGCGTCGCTCGCGCGCTTCCGCGACTCCGGCGAGCAGGCCCAGGTGCTGCCCTCGGGCGCCGCGTTCCAGGTGGGCCTCCGCACGGGTGGCCAGACCCTGACGTCCTTCACCGTGCCCGCGCCCGGCTCCGGCACCGACACGCTCATCGTCGCCACCGGCCTCATGTCCGCCTCCGCGCGCGCGGGCGACGGCTTCTCGCTGCTCACCGCGGGCCGCGACGGCACGCTGGCCATCCTCCGGCAGAACCCCACGGTGTACGTGCTGCACGCGTCACCGGACGCGCCCGCGCTGGACCTCTTCGCTGGCGAGCGTGAGCTGTCCGGTGACCTCTCCTACGGCACGCTGTCCTCGCCGCTCCAGGTGCCGCCGGGCGCGTACACGCTGGACTTCTTCGCCGCCGCGTCCGGGACGGAGCGCCCCTCGAGCGCGCCGGTGGCGACGGCGACGACGCCCACGCTCGTCCCGGGTGAGCGCTACCTGATGGTCGCCGCGGGCTATCTCGAGCCGCCCCGGCCGGCGGCGTCTCCGTTCACGCTGCTGCCCCTCACGGACCGCTTCGCGAGCGACCCGTCCAACCTGCGCCTGCGCTGGGTGCACGCCGCCGCGGACACGCCCGCCGTGGACGTGGGCCCGCTGGGCTCGGAGCGCCGCGTGCTGCCGGACGCGCCCTTCCTGGACGTGCCCTTCGCCTCCGCCACCGCGCAGGACGGCCTGCCGCTGCCCTCCGGTGGCACCGTCACGCTGGGAGTGGTGCCGTCCGACGACGCCAACCGTGCGCCGCGCACGAGCTTCTCCGTGACGCCCCAGCCGGACACGCGCGTCTTCGCCGTCGCCACCGACACGCCCGGCTCCGCGCCTGGCAGCTGGGACCTCCAGCTCCTGTGGGTGGACACCACCCGCACGCCATGGACCGTGAGCACGCGGGCGCATGGGCCCTGACCTCAGAAGGCCCAGCCCACGTTGAGCAGGATGCGCTGGGTGAAGAGCCACGTCGCCTGGCGGACCCGCACCATCCCCAGCCTGCCGTCGTCGCCCAGGCGCATGGCGTCGTAGGCGAACGCTTCACGGCGGGCCCCGAAGCCCACGCCGCCCTGCACCGTGAAGCCGGGCTCCACCACCAGCGAGTAGCCCAGGACCGCCGTCCCGCCCACGGCCCAGTCATCCGTGGGTTTGCGGCTGGGCGGTTCACCCTCCAGATGGTTCACCACCGTCTCGTCGGAGATGCGCCCCAGGCTGGCCTCCAGGCGCGGTGACACCCACAGCCCCTGGGGTGCCCGTCCCGTCAGGTAGAAGCGCACCGAGGGCGCAAGGCCGAACTGCAGATACGAGGTGTCATAGCCTTCCAGGCCACCGGCCTGGACCTCTTCGAACCGCGAGCGCTGGTGGGCGAAGGACGCGAACACGCCCAGCCCCACGGAGAAGCGCTCGCCCATCACGCGCTCGCCCTCCAGTGACAGCTGATTCAGGTTCTGGAGGGGAACGGACACCGTCACCACGTTGCGCCGCTCCACCGGGAACGACCCCGAGGTGACGCCCTGCTCCGCGAACGCCACCGCCGACACGAACACCAGCGACACACCCATCTTCCACTTCATCGCGACCATGTGATGAACCCCCGTCATGGAGCAGGACCCCCAAGGTCCGCCATGCGAAGGACGCCCATCGCAATCGATGTGCCAGCCTGCGCGCAGAGGGAGCGGCGCGACGGTGACGTCTGACATCGTGACAACATGTCCCCTGCGCGAGGGGACACGCGTGTCACCGTGTCACCGCGGCGAGAGCTTCGCCTGGGCCTGCTCGCGGCGCAGCTGGAGCACGCGCACGTCCGGGTCCACCAGCAGCCGCTCCGGCTCGAACGCCGAGCGCAGCGTCACCTGCACCGCTTCACCCGCCCCGGGCTCCACGCGCGTCACGGCCTCCGCGGCACCCAGGGGCGCGGCGGACTCACCGGCCTTCGTCACCGTCACCTCCACCGGCATGCGGCCCGTGCCCACGTTCGTCACCGTAACCGTGGTCACCCACTGGCCGCCGGACTTCGTCACGCGCGCGTCGCTGACGCGGTACTCGGGCACCACCACTTCGAAGAAGGCCTGCCGGGTGAAGCGGTCGAACGCTTCGGGAGATGGCGCGAACGGGCGCATCACCGCGATGAAGTCCTGCAGCACCGGATGGTCGGCGTTGTTCATGTATTGCTTCAGGAAGGCCTGGAGCCCCGCGTGCATCGCATCGCGGCCCATCAGGTCCTCCAGCATCCAGAACGTCCAGCCGCCCTTCTCGTAGAGGACCACCGTGTCGCCGTCGCGCGAGCCGTCCAGCTTCACCAGCGGCTGCTCCGCGTCCACGCGCCGGTCCTTGCCGTAGCGCTCCTCCATGCGCTTCGCGGTCTGCCGGCGAGCCTCCTGCCCATCGAGCTGCTCGATGAGCTTCAGCGACGAGTAATGCGACATGCCCTCTGACAGCACATTGCCACCGGGCCCCTTGCCGGGGATGAGCAGGTCGCCCCACCACTGATGCGCGGCCTCGTGCGCGGTGACGAGCAGCACCGCGTTCGACTCCGGTGTGGTGAGCGTGAGGAACCCGATGGACTCCGAGAACGTGATGTCCGTGGGGAAGCCCTGCGCGTAGTTGTCCAGGCCGGCGAACTCCGACAGCTTCAGCTCGGCCCACGGGAACGGGTGGAACCATTCCGAGTAGTACCGGCGCGCGGCCTCCAGCCCGCGCATCATCTCCGGCACGTTGTAGCCGTGCGAGGGGTCGTGGAACACCACCGTGCCCGCGCCGTCCACGCGGGTCCACTTCCCCGCGATGACGTTGAAGAAGCTCACCGGATGGTCGCTCCGCCACACCGTGGTGCGCCGGCCGTCCTTCACCGTATCGCTCTCACGCACGCCCACGGAGTTGAGCGTGTAGGCCTCCGGGCCGCTGACGCGGATCCGGAAGGGGAACGGCATGTTGCTGCCCCAGGCGGCATCCGTGGGCCCTTCGTAGAAGTCGTCCGCGTACACGCGCGGCTCGTAGCGGTTCTCCTTCGGGTCGATGCCGCGCTCCTCCTCGTAGCCGACGACCGGCGCGAACGTGGGCGTCTCGCTGGTGAGCACCACGCCGGACGGGAGGATGAACTCCCTGAACGCGCCGCCCTCGCGGGACACGCCATCCGGCACATGGCCCGCATACTGGAAGCCCACCGTCACCTTCGCTCCGGGCGGTAGCGGCGGGGACGGCGTGAAGACATACAGCCCGGCGCGGTCCTCCGGCGTCACGTCCTTGCCGTCCAGCGTCCAGCGCACGTCCGTCCAGCCATCGCCGCCGCTGAGGGCGAAGCGCGGCAGCGCCACGGTGTGCCGGTTCAGCAGCGTGTACGTGCCCTTCATGCGGAAGGCGCTCGCCTCCGGCTCCAGGTCCACGTCCAGGTCCACGTCCGCCAGCATGGGCTGAGGCGCGTCCTTCCACGTCGCCAGGTTCTTCTGCCAGTACTCCTTCGCGCGCTTCTTCGCCGCCGCGCCCTGGTGGCCCTGCCCCACGAGGATGCCCAGCCACGTCAGCGCCACCACCGGCACCGCCAGGTACGGCGCCAGCCGCCACAGCCCGCGCGCGAGGCCCGAAGGCTTCAATCCTTCCAGCGTCGTCACCGAGTCGCGGACGCGGCGGCCATCCAGGCGCACCGCCAGCGCGGTGAAGAAGACGGCCGCGCCCAGCGCTGCCACGCGGTTGAGCACCAGCGCGGCGCGATCCACCTGGAAGGCGCCCAGGTCGGTCCACCGCACTGCGTCCCACAACGGCCAGTTGGTCACCCAGGTGAGATCGCCGCGCACGGCGAGGTAGCCGGTGAAGCCCAGCGCGGACAGGGCCAGCGCGTAGGTGCCGAAGCGGCCTCCCGTCACCGCGCGCGCGGCCAGGATGAAGCCCGTCCACAGGAGGAACGTGGGGAACAGCAACAGCCCCCACACGAGGACATACGGCGTCAGCGACAGCGGCACTTTGCCCTGCGACACCTGCACCAGCGTGCCCGCGAGCGCCATGGCTGCGAGCAGCGCCACCGCGACGAGGCTGTTCGCCAGCGCCTTGCCCAGCAACACCGACAGCGTGCGCACCGGGGTCGCGTCGTGGATGGGCGCGAAGCCGGAGGCCTGCTCACGCTCCAGCGACTCCACCACGTAGAACATCAACAGCAGGCACACGAGCACCGACGCCTGCCCCATCGTGCGCACCGCGAAGCGCCCGGGCACCAAGAGGAGGCTCGTGTCGAAGGGGCCCACCGCCGTGGCGCCCTGCGACACCATGTGCAACATCAGGAGCGGCAGGAACAGGTAGAGCCCCGGCTGCGACAGCAGGCCCCGTCCTTCCGCGCGCGTCACCGTCCACAGCCCCGTCCAGAAGCCCGGCGGACGGACGCCCATGCGCAGCGCGGACAGCGGCGCCTCCGCGTGCGACAGCGCCACCTGTTTGGGAGGCGCGTCCAGGACCCCGCCCTTGCGCGGAGCCTTGGTGCCCACCTCGCCCCGGAGCGCTCGGCGGAAGTGGCTCTCGCTCCAGGCCACCGCGCCCAGGCCCAGGGCCATGAGCACGAAGCGGCTGGTGACGAAGAGGGCGTCCAGCCCCACGGGCTGCGTGTTGTAGAAGTCCACGCCCCGGTCCACCTTGATCCACGTCTCAGTGAGCCACCGGAAGCCACCGGGATCCAGCGCCATCAGGAGCCGGTTCACGCGCGGGTCCAGCCAGCCGGGGGACCAATCCCAGAGGAAGAACGCGCTGAGGAAGAACAGCCCCACCGGCAGGAAGTACACCGGCACCGCGCGGCGCGTGCGCTCGCCCGTGGCGAAGGCCGCGCCCGCCATGAAGACAATGAGCGGCAGGCCGAACCACACCGCGCCGCCCACGTAGTTCCCGAACGCGAAGGGCCCTCGGAACTCCGCGTCCGCGCCCGCCGGCACGACGTGGTGGAAGAAGACGAGCCACCCCATCATCCACCCGAGCGCCAGCACATACGCGCCCAGCACGCCCGCGAACTTGCCCCACACGTACTCCGAGGGCGTCAGCGGCGTGGTGTGCAACAGCGGCTGCACGCGGGCCTCGTCGTCGGAGATGACGGACATGCCCGCGCCCACGGACACGAAGAAGGTGAACAGCATGAAGGAGAGCAGCAGCACCGTCTGCGCGACGGCGAAGGCGCTGGTGATCCACGCCTTCTTGCCGCCCACCTCCGTGCTGCCCGCGGCGATGGTGACGTTGCCGGAGGACACGCCCCACACCAGCAACACCAGCAACACCAGCAACACCCAGAACAAGGGGCGCCGCGTCTGGTGACGCCACTCGGTGCGCGCCACGCGCCAGAGCCGGGCCGCGTTCACGCGCCCACCGCCGGGGCGGATGCGGGCGCCGGGGCCTTGGGCTCGGGCGCGTCCTTCATCAGGAGGAGGTAGGCGTCCTCCAGCGTGGGCGGCGTGCGCTCGAAGCCCGGGGGTACGGGCGCGCCCGGAGCGGCGTGGATGCGCACGCGGTTCTTGCCCTCGACGAGCACGGCCTGGGTGACGCGGTGGGCCTGCTGGAAGGCGGCCATGTCGGCCGGGGGGACAGTGCCTTCGAAGAGGGAGTCGTGGAGGGCGGCCTTCGCCTCGGTGGGACTGGTGATGGCCATCACTCGGCCGTGGCGGATGACGGCGAAGCGAGGGCAGAGCATGGCCACGTCCTCCACGATGTGCGTGGACAGGAGCACCGTGCGCTCATGGGCCACCTCCGCGAGCAGCCGGTAGAAGCGCTGGCGCTCCTCGGGGTCCAGTCCCGCGGTGGGCTCGTCCACGATGAGGAGCTTCGGGTCACCGGCCAGGGCCTGCGCGATGCCCAGCCGCTGCCGCATACCGCCGGAGTACTCCTTCACCTTGCGCTTCGCCGCGAAGGTGAGGTTCACGCGCTCCAGCAACTGGGCGCACAGGGCCTTCAGCCCTTGCGGCGCGGTGACGCCCTTGAGCTCCAGCAGGTAGCGCAGCATGTCCTGCCCGGAGAGGTACGGGTAGAAGCCGAACTCCTGCGGCAGGTAGCCCAGGTGCGGGCGCAGCGCCTCCGGGTGGCGCACGAGGTCCAGGCCGTCGAGCGTCACCTCGCCGGAGGTCGGCTCCAGCAGGCCGGAGAGGATTTTCATCAGCGTGGATTTGCCCGCGCCGTTGGGCCCGAGCAGGCCGAACATCCCCTTGGGAACGTCCAGGTCCACGCCACGAAGGGCCGTCACCGGGCCCGGATACACCTTCACCAGGTTGCGCAGGCTGAGCATGTGGCCCGTTCTACGCCGAAGCCGGGGTCTCCATTTCCAGCTTCGCGAACGAAGGGTGCACGGCGCGTCCATGAGCGCTCTCGCGCGGTGTGTTAGACAGCCTGAACATGAACCTTCGACCTATCTGCCTTTCCGTCTTGGTGGGCGCCTTCGCGTTCCTGGGCTGCTCGGGTCCGACCTACCTCCACGGCAAGGCCCTGGAGCAGAACGAGTACCGGGGCTACGGCGAGTACCTGCCCGAGCGCGACCGGGAGGTGCTGGCCCAGGCGGCGGCGGTGAAGGACGCGGCGGCGGTCATCTTCCTGCAGGAGACGTTGCCGGAGGGCATCGAGATGACCTCCCACATGCTCCAGGTGAAGGACGGGTATTCGCACCAGTTGCTGGGCAAGCTGGCCTTCAGCCAGGGGCGGGTGGACTCCAAGCAGGACCTCATCGCGCACGTAAGGAAGGTGGCGCAGGCGGCGGGGGGCGACGCGGCCGTCGGCCTCTTCCTGCTTACGCCGGCCAACGACTACACCCAGGCGCAGGCGGTGGAGGCGGTCATCCTCAAGCTGGACCCGCGCGTGCGCGCGAAGCTGCGTCCGGATGAAGCGACGGTGAAAGGCTCGTCGGCCGCTCCCGGCATTGAGCAGCTCTGAGCAGGTCGCCTGAAGCGCGGTAACTCGAGGCGAGTCGTCCCAGGGAATGCGCAGTGGACCGCAAGAGGCGAGCCACCCACCGTCTCAGGTGGCCGTGAATCGCGCCACCCACCTCGCGTTCCGCCACGTCCGCTTGTCCATGGGCGCGGGTGGGTGGTGGTTCGGATTGAAGGCCGCCATCCGAAGACGAATTGTCACAACTTGTCCGACAGTCGGAAAGGTTGCCCAAGGCCGCTTCCAGCAGGTCCGTCTCGATGCATTCCCCCCGAGACGCGAGCAAGGCGAGCCCGCCGGCATCTGAAGACAACGACCCTCCGCTGTCGGGCTCCACAGGGAAGCAGGGAGCAATCCCGAGCACCTGGATATCCCCAGCGGCTGACGCAACGCCGCCAAGGTCGCGCTCCTCGCCCAAGGGCCGTGCCTCCAGCGCATTCTCCTGCACGCTGCATTGTGTGGAATCGCCGGGACGGCACTCCTGGACGCAAGGCCGCGCCTCCAGCGCATCGTCCCGCGCGATGGCTGACACAGGGGTGCCGTGAACGTCCGACTGGGAGCCTGGGGCGACGGGGGCCGCAGGTACCTGAGGAGCAGGGGCGAAGGCATTCAGCACGCGCTCATCGCGCGCCTTCAGCAGTGCCGGCAGCTCATGCTGAAGTGCCTGCACGTCGCGCTCGTGCAGGACTGCCATCGCGCGGAAGGCCCACTCGCGCAGCGCCGCTCCGCCCATGAGCGGCAGCAGTTGGGCGGCTCCTCCCAGGAAGGCCCGCTGCAGGGACTGCACGAGGAGCACGTGCCCCGGACGCGCCGCCACCCGCGCCGCATGCCGCAGCAACTCGAATTCCGCCTGCGCGCAGGTTTCCCCCGACTCCCAGCGCGCCGCGTCCTGGAGCTGGTAGCACGTGCTCCCCAGCCGGTCCAAGTCGAGGTCCGAGGCCCTCGCGCAGCAGTCGGCCAGAAGCTCCACCAGCACCTGACGCTTGAGGCTGAAGTAGCCCTCCAGCAGCCACCGGGCATCCGGGTTGCTCGCGTCATGCAGCGCCAGCCCCAGGTTCTCCAGCGTCAGTGACTCATCCAGCGGCACCGCGCGCGTCTTGCGTCCGGGGCGCTGAACCACCAGGCCTCGCGCCGCCAGCCGCCGCAGCGCCTCGCGGATGGTGCCCCGACACACCTCATAGCGGCGCGCCAGCTTCGCTTCGGAGCCGAATTGTCCGCTCGGGTGCAGCCGCCCCAGCGCGATATCGCGCTCGATTTGCGCCTCCACATAGGCCACGAGTCCTCGCCGTTCCATCCCCACTCCCCCTCCTCGTCCCAGCATCGCCATCCAACCACAGGGGTCTGACATGGACGTGCGAGCCCACCCTTCTCATTGCCAGCCAGGGGGCAACTGAGCCTGGCCCGGTTCCGTGGACACCCGAGATGTGATGGAAGGAGCACGGGATGTCCGCGACTGACGAAAAGCAGAGGAAGCCCCGCAGGCCGCGCCGGGAGTTCACGGCGGAGTACAAGGCCGGGGCGGTGAAG
>NZ_RAWQ01000122.1:0-31772 GCF_003668965.1 Corallococcus sp. AB030 | reverse complement strand
ATAAGAGACAGGCCGGAACTGCACGCGCACGCCCGGCTGGATCCAGACGTGGATCTGCTTCTCGTCATCGGAAAGGTCATTGCTGATTTCCGCGGCATTGCCCAAGCGGATCGCGCCCTTGTTGTACTGCCCCACGGACGCGGAGATGTAAGGCCCCACCGCGATGGAGCGGGTGAGCTGGAGGTCCACGCCGAAGTGGGCGTGGCCCAGGTCATAGCCCTCGAGCTTGAACCAGGCGCTGTTGGAGCCTTCGCCCACCTCCAGCGAGCCGATCTCATAGCCCACGCCCACGCCCACCCACGGCGAGACGAAGCCGGCCGGCCGGAAGTGGTAGTCCAGGTCGATGCCGAAGCGCAGGACCTTGCTCTTGCAGTCCGCGCCGTCCGCGCACTCGTCACCGGGACCGGAGCCGATGCCGTACTGGAAATAGGCGCCCAGCGAGAGCTGCCGGTTGAAGAAATAGGAGACGTCCACCTGCGGCGCCACGGTGCTGCCGAACGTGTCCTTCAGCGAGAGGTCCGTGCCGGAGTCGCCCACCGGAATGCCAAAGGCGCCGCGCACGCCCAGCGCGAGCCCGGAGCTCTTGGGCTCCTGGGCCGCCGCCGGCAACGCGCCCAGGCAGGAGGTCAGCGCCAGCGATGCGATGAAGTGTCGAGCAGTCATGTCGTCCAGGGTGAAGGGGCCGTCTTCCGACGGCGTGGGTTGGATGTTGGCGGCGCCACGCATTGCAAGCCCACGGCCAGGGTTCACAGGATGCGGGCGCCCGGGCTTCGCACGTCGCGGGGCATTGGAACAGCACCAAAGCGCGACAGGAATGTCAGTCTTTCGTTTCAGCTCATGACAGGTTCACGCCGTGCCAGAGTCCTGGAGCAAGACATGTCATCCCCGACGACCGAAGACTCCGACATCGTCCGCTGGCTGCGCGCCGAGCGCGAAGCCCGTGGGCTGGCCCGCATCGAGCTGTCCGCTTCGTTGAAGCATCAAGGGGAGCTCCTGGATGACACGTTGATCTTCACGGCGCCGGACGGAGCACTGACGTTCGGTTCGCTACCGGAAGCACCGCGCGCCCAGGTACAGGGGCTGATGCGGTGGCATCACGCGTCGGCGCCCGGGCTGGGGGATATCGCGCTGGCCATCGTCTGCGACGCGCACGCGGCGCCTCGCATCCAGATGACGGACGCGGTCACGCGGGAGCATGACGCGAAGGAGCAGGCCCGCGCGGAGGCCCACTTCGATTCGCGGAAGTACGGGCGCGCGCTGGCGCAGCGGGTGGCGGAGCTGCTGGACGCGGGGGCGGACCTGTCCATCACCGTCGACCCGCGCGAGGGCGTGTCCCGCGCGCTGTGGCGGTCCGGGGATGGCACGTACGCGCAGGGGCTCCGCTACATCCAGGGAGACGCCAGGCCGGAGCGGACCTTCGCGTCGCGGGACGAGTTCATCCGCTGGCTGGCGGAACAGAGCGACGAGTCCCTGGCGAAGGAGGGCTTCCCGGACGACCCTCGCATGTGGGGAGTGGCGACGTTCAACCGCGAGTTCTTCGCGCGGAAGACGGGCCGGCGGTCTTAGCGGCATCCACACGAACTTGTCCGACAGTCGGACAAGTTTGGACGGCCTCGACTGGCCCCCTTTCAGCAGTGCACCCCAGTGCCGTCCCGGAACCCTGCGGCTCCTGAACGAGTGAACGTCACAATGCGCAAGGCACTCCTGCTCTTAGGGCTCATCGCATTGGCTGGCGGATGCGTTCGGCACAAGCCGTCATGGACGGGGGAGGTGCAATGGCCGGATGAACATTCCTCGGCCTCCGTCCTCCCCTTCACCGAAGCGGGAGCCGCAGTGGCCGCGGCAGGAGCGCTGCGGGAAGTGGTCCGGACCAATCCCCATCCGCAGCTCTTCCATGGCTGCGCGAGCCCGGAACAGGGACTCGATGTCGCCGTCTTCACCGGACCGACCACCGGCCTGTACTACGTCGCCGTGGAACAGCGGTTCAGCAGGTGTGGCGGTCCCAATGGCCGGGTCCTCGACTGGTGGCAGGTCTACGCGGTCACCCCCCAAGGCGAGGTGGTAGCGAAGGCCCCGCGCACACCCGACGTCCCCATGGAAGCGCAGCCCGATGCAGCAGAGGTCCCCGCTGACAGCCCTGCCCTACCCACCGAGGGGCAGGCTCCGCCTCCCCTTCGCGAAGCACCTCCAGCCGAAAATACGAAAACCGAGTAGGGCTTTCTCCATGCAATCCTTGAGGTAGGCTGGGTTTTCCTTGTCCAGCCGCCGCAACCAAAAGCCTCCCAGGCCCGTGGCCTCTCATGCGTGTCACCCCTATCTGTTAGGTTTGAAGGATGGAGGTGACCCGTGATGTCGCTGTCCACTTCGCTCATTCCCCTGGTGCTGACGATCCTGATGGGCACCACGGCGGTGGCGCAGACCCGCACTCCCGTGGTCAGGGAACGCAAGGCCCGGCAGCTCACGCTGCGCTCGGAGGAGCCTCCGGTGCTTCATCCGCTGCACGTCGCGGCCCATGAGGTGACCACTGTCACCTTCGATGCGCCCATCGTTCCGGAGTCCGTGGACCGGAGCGTGCTCGCGCCCTTCTTCACTCGCGTGGCGGTGCATGAGGACGTGCTTGTCCTCAAGGCGTCCATGGACGTTCCCGTGGGCAAGGAACCAGTGATCACCGTGCGCTTCGCGGGGCCCGGTGCTCCGGCGCAGGTGGGCTTCGTGCTCACGACCGTGGCGGCGGAGGTGGATTCACAGGTGGAGGTGTTCCGGCAGGGACGCACCGCGCAGGATTTGGGGAAGGAACTCGCGGACCTGAGGGCCCATTGCGCGGTCACCGAGGCGGGGCTCGCGACGCTGCGTGCGCAGTGCGCGCTCAGTGGACTGGGTGGGGCGGTGTTGACGGGGGCGGTGACCCAGGAGGGCATCACCGTGGACTACATCCGTGAGTCACCCGTGAGCATGGGCATCGTCGCCGAGGGTCCTCACGTGATCTACCGCACCGCGAGCACCCGCGCCCTCTCCACCTCCTTGCGCAATCCCATGGGGGCGGCCCCCTGGCTCCCAGGCTTTGCTCGCGTGACACCTCGGGGACCTGACGCGGGTGGCATTCCCGTCCGCGAGATTCCCCTGCTCATACAGGTGCGACAGCTGGCACCTGGCGAGCGCTCCACCGTGGTGGTGGAGTGGAACGCACTGCCGGACCTGCCTCCAGGCGCGCACTTCACCCTGGAGCTCTTGGATGTGAAGGGCGAACGAGGCATCCGCTGGGAGCAGGTGTCGCCATGAGTTCGCATGAGGCAACTCCCGGTGATCCGGTCAGGTCCGAGCATCACACCTCCACGAAGCCCGCCCACAAGGCTTTCGGGGCGGCCCTGCCTGCCATGCGGCTGCTCGTAGTGGATGCGCTTCCTGCCGGAACGCTCATTGGTTCCTGGCGCGTCGTCCAACGATTGGCGTCAGGTGGATACGGCACGGTCTACGTCGTTCAGGCGAAGCGCCGTCCCCGCGGAAAGCAATACGCCCTGAAGCTGGCTCGCCAACCCGATAGCCCCTGGTTCTCACGCGAAGCGGCGGTGCTGTCCCGCTTGCCGCACCCGGGAGTGCCTCGCTTCGTGGATGCGGGCGCATGGCGGCCGGGCTCCGGGAGCTACCCATTCCTGGTGATGGAGCACGTGGACGGCGAGTCGCTGTATGAGTGGGCCCGCGCTCGCAACCCCACGGCTCGCGAGGTGGGTGCATTGCTCGTCCAGGCTGCGGACATCCTGAGCTTCGCGCACCGACACGGCGTCCTGCACCGCGACTTCAAGGGAGACAACATCCGCGTCCAGCCGGATGGACGGCTCACCTTGTTGGACTGGGGCGCGGGCTGGCACCCGGACGCACCGCCCCTGACCGGAACAGGCCAGCTTCCTCCCGGCACGGCGCACTACTTGAGCCCGCAGCTCCACCGCTGGCGGCTGGCAATGCCTTCAATGCCTGCGCAGGAGTGTCCTCGCTATGGCGTGGCGGATGAGTTGTACGCCGTGGGCGTCACCTTCTACCGGCTGTTGACTGATACCTATCCGGCGCTCCTTTTGAATGGTGAGGGACCGACGCGCGCATGGCCCGGCTCGCATGCGCCAGAGGCCCTGACCTCGCTCGTCACCCACCTGCTCGCCTTTGCGCCCGAGGAGAGGCCTCCGAGCGCATCCGCACTGGCCTCCGAACTGCATCAGGTCCTGGCCCATGCGGATGCATCCTGGGACTTGCCTCTCTTCGACTGGGCCACAGCGCCCTCCTCTTCTTCACGCACGACACAGGACGCGCCCGAAATGGTGGGGCCCGTGGCTCCCGGTCAGGAGGTGCCGCTCCAGCACGCACGTCTTCAGCGCCTGGACCGGCTCCAACGCATTCGCGAAGCACGCGAACTGCGCCGCCGGGCCCCCGCCCATGTCGCCCGCATGGAAGCCCGGTCCATCCTCGCCGCGAGCGCGGGTCGGCACCGTCAGACATTGCGAGCCCGCTGGCGCCGGGGGGCCGTGGGAGTCGCTTTCGTGCTGGCCTTGGGATGGCTGGCCTGGAGTCTGGGGGCCGTCTCCAAGGTCCGCATCGATGCGCCGGCGCATCCCTCTCCGCCTCCCGTGGCGCGGGGACCTGGGCCCGACCAAGCTGCCGCGTCCGAAGCGGCCCCTCCTTCCCCTGCGCCGCTTCCATTGGAGCAGGAAGCCATGACCCTTCCCTTGAAGCAGGAGTCCCCGGTCCGAACCCGTTCACTTGCGCGAGGCTGCACGCTGGCCGTCGGCGCGGCCTCCACGCTCATCGCTTGCGCGGGCGCGCAGGTGACGCCCAAGCCCCAGCGCTGCTCCTCGGAGGCGTTGGAGTCGATGAAGAAGCTGGACCTGCGGCGGGATGGAAAGGCGGCCATCACACTCGACGTCCGCTACCCCTTCCGCACGGATGCCACCCTGGTCTCCGTGAGTGACGGGAACATCGTGAGCGTCCAGAAGGAGCGACATGGCGGCCTTCCCGCTGGCACCCTCCTGTATGGACAGCTGTGGACGCAGGGAGAACACGTGGTGGGCCGCTACACGCGAGCGGAGACGCCTGCCGGCCGCACCCATCCGGTCTGCTTCGTCCTCGGAAACAGCGACGGCTGGTGGCCGAAGGATCCAAGCTCCAAACCCGGCACCGCACTGCTGCCCCGGAGCGTGGGCTACACCGTGGTGGACGCGTTCCCGTAGCGGACCTCATGGGCATGCGCCTGCGGTAAGCCCCAGGGGATGAGCCACATCCTGGCGAACGAAGCGCTCCGCTCCGTCGTGCTCTACCACCCCAAGCCCACCGAGGGCTGGCGCTACGCCATCTACACCCAGGAAGGCATCACGGATGGGAGGCTGCTCGACAGCACCCCATCCACTTCATTCGAGGAGGCCCGGGCCTGAATGGAGCAGACGCTGGTGGACCTGTTCGGCCGCCCTGCCACGCTTCGCTGGAAGGAGACCTCGCCGGGATGGTGGACGGGCGAAGCGCTGGAGACGCCCACCGACCCGGCTTGAGTCATTGCAGGATTCGAACCCACGGCCTTTGGCTCCGGAGGCCAATCTTGGGCGTCGGTTTCGTTTGGGGACGATTGGGGTTCATTGGGTTCCTCAGTGTTTCTAAGGGGTTGTGAGGTGACGGGGTTGGGTTGTGCTGGGTTCGGTTGGGTCGCTTCGGGTTTCTTGGGTGGAAACTAGGTGGAAGCCATTTCCCTCTGAGGGGGCGGGGCGGACGGGGGCGAGGAGCCACCGCCGAACGCCCGGTTCAAGGCCTCCCGCTGCACGTCCACGTTCTTCGCGTGGTAGTGCTTGAGGGTCGTCTTCATGTCGGCGTGGTCGGCCTGGAGCTGGGCCACTCGGGCGTTGCCCGTCACGTCGATGATGCGCGTGATGGCGCTGCTCCGGAGGTCCTTGAACGAGAAGGCGCCCGGGATGACCTTCGACCAAAGGGCGAAGCCGCATCGCGGGCACGGCGTGGACTTGCCGCTCTTCGCGGTCTCGCTGAAGCCGCAACCCCGCCGACGACAGATGAGCCGGTAGCCCTGGATGATCTTCGCGGCCTTGAGGGCTGCCTTGAAGCGGGCGTGAGGGCTCGTCTTCGGCAGCTGGCCGCCGTCCTCGTAGCAGAAGAGGTACTCGCCCCGGCGGCGAGCCCACATGGCACGCAGGTACGGAAGCAGAACATCGGGGATGACGGCAGGCCGTGACGACTCGCTGCGCTGCCTCGTCGTGACGCGCTTTGCGCGCGTCGTCTCTATGACGCCGCGGCGGAAGTCCACGTGCTCCCACTTCATCCGCCGCAGTTCGATGTATCGGAGCGCAAGGTGCGCAGCCACCCAGATGAGGTCCTTGAGCCACGGCAGCGTCGCTGCGTCACGCAGGGCTTCCAACTGGGACCAGGTCAACGCCTTTGGGTTGGCGTCAGGCACCGCGATGGCCTCCACCTCGTGGACGGGGTTCCTCTCCACGAGCCCGTCCTTCATCGCCCACTTGAAGAAGGCCGACAGCGTCATGCGCAGGTGCCGGCGCGTCTGCTGGCCGTAGCCGTCATCCAGCTTCGCGGCCAGCAGCTCGTCGATGTTGGTCGGGCGAATCTGCCCCACCGGAAGCGCACCAAGCGCGGGCAGGATGTGGAGACGCCAGCGGGACTCCAAGCTGTTGAAGCTGGCCTGGTGCCGCGAGGCCTTCAGGAACCGCGGGGCGGCCTCCGCCAACGTCTCCGCTGTCGGCTCCGTCCCGAGGTTGTTCCGGGTCCGCCACGCGCGCTCCTCCAGGTCGCGCGCGTTCTTGCGGGCCTCCGTGAGCGTGCGGCCCTTGACGGCCCGCTCCACCTTCCTGCCCGCTGAGTCCTTGAGAATGGCGTAGTAGCGCTGCCCGCGCTTCCGGACACCGGCCATGTCAGTGCCCCCGCCCCTTCGCGACGGCGACCGGCTTGCCGACGAGCCACTTCGCGACGGTCTCCGGGTCGAAGTACAGGATGCCGCCGCGCTTCGTGTGCGGGAGATCGCCCGCTGCCACGTGCGTGTACACCCAGTCCTTCGAGCGGCCTGCGTAGGCGGCCACGTTGTCCACGTTCCAATGGTCGGGCGGCAGTTCCGACCGGGGCACCGGAGTACGACGCGAGCGCTTCCTCGCCTCCGGTGCCTCATGATCCAGCGGCGTCGTAGCGCCCTGGTTGAAGTCATCACTCATCGAATACCCCACCAGCGCGGCACTGAACGAAGGATTAGGTTTGAAGTGTGGCAACAACCTGAAAGGTTGTCACCCTGGCCGCGCCATGCACGCCCTGATCAATCGGGCGGGGCACGCGCGCACGAAGAGCAACTGCCGCGCCAACTCAGGGAGGTAGAACGGAAGGGGCGCGCCTCGTCAGGACCAACAGGAAGCCTCGACGACAGCGCACCGCTCCCAGCACGCGAGGGCAGAGCCTCGACATGGGGAGCGTGAGCGACGGAGGTGCCATGTATGGACGCACCGTCCGAGCCTGTGGATCCTGGATGTTCGGAGCGAAGCAACGCGGCGTGTGACGACGTCCCATGGCGACCCCAAAACAGGCCCCGCTGGTGCTTGCTGGTCACCAGCGGGAACCTGCGGACACGCCACAGCGCCACGACGCGGTTGTGGGGCCCTATCACCGCCAGCCAACAAAGGCTGACGAGTGAATTCGGACTAGATCGTTTGGGGCTACCGCTGCCAGCAAGTCAGCGGGTGCTGCGGAACTGATGAATTAATCGTTACTGCCAGTACGGCCAGAAAGCAAGTCTACTCACTGCGCAATCGGTCGCGGCGCTTCGGTGCCGTCCGATAGCACCATGAAGGGCGCGTAGCAGACGCTCTTGTGCTCGAAGTAGTCGTCGCCGCAAGGGGGCGCCTGTTTCACCGCGACCCAGCAAGCTCCGATGATCTCTTCCTGGTTCTTCTTGCACGGCGGCCGGCGCTGGCCCTTGAACGGCTTGCCGGGCATATCGAGCGCGATTCGGACCATCTGGTCCAAACCGTAGACCGGGACGGGCGGAGTCACGTCGATCTCGCTGAGCGAGGTTTCTGCGATGCCCGTCGTGAGCACTGCGCGCTCCGGCTCGGGCATTGCCGATTTGGGCTTCTCTGGAGTTGAAGGCCCCTGGCGAACCCCTACGGCCAGCAGCAAGCTGGCCGTCAGTCCCACAAGGGCCGCGTTCTTCCACTGAGCAGCGATGAAGAGACGGACCGAAGCCAGTCGGCGTCGCGCGCGCCCGATCTGCCGTCGCCAGCGCGGCACAGGAGGCGCCATCAGGTGATCCAGCACCACCGGCTTGCGCCTGACCTGGTCCACTACGTTCGACAAATCACCCAGCGTCACCGCTATCTCCTCGCACACGTCGGCGGGAGAGACCGATGCGGGCGCCTGGATCGTGAGCACTTCCACGAACGCCTGTCCGTTGAGCGATTCGACGCGCGCAGACCATGAGCACGGCGAATCGCCATCCACCTGGTCCGCTGTCGGCCGGACGCCGAGCGCTGCATGCCCGGTATGACCATTTGAAGCCAAGTAGACGTCTCCATGCTCCGTGTCGTGCGCGACGCGCTGCTTCACAACGAACGGACCTACCCTGCCGGTTTCCCAGCCATTGTCAGCCGCGCGCGCTCCCGAACTCGCACCACCACCTCCGCGCGCCCGCTGGGACGTACCACCCTGGCCGGTATTCATCGGCTTCCGCATGAACCTCTCCCGCCCGTCTGCCTGGGCACCGTAGCGCCAAGCTCCGACTCTACATTCGCGTCCTGTGCTTCCAGCTATTTCTTGGGCTTGGCTCCACGCCCTTTGGGCGCCGGTTCAGCCGAAGACAGCTCTTTCTCGAGGGCAGCCAGCGCGGCTTCGTAGCGCGAGCGCTGCTCAGCGCTCGCCCCCTCCAGCCAGGCAGCAGCCTGCTGGTCCAGGGCCTCCTCCATCACGCCGTTGCGGTCCTGCCCGCGGCTGAGCGCCTGGGCGATAGCGCTCCAGATCTGCCACTTCGACCTGGGCAGGATGAGCGAACTGCGCTCCCTCGGGTTGTGGGTCATGTCCTGAAGCGGTGCCACGTCGTCCCCTCCTCTGCTGCGCATGCGCAACGCATTCCGCATCGCGGACCTCCAGTCCTATGTGAGCAGCGCCAGGTGGGTCAACGAGCACCTTCACCAACGCCTTTCCATGCACCCAAACATGCACTTGACGAAGAACCAAAGCAAGAGCATATCAATGCATGTCGATGGCGGACGGACGTTGCCCCTCGGGGGAATGGTCGCGGAGCGGGAGTTCGGTGGTCGCCACCGAAGACGCCAGCAGGAGCAGCACCGGAGCACGGACACGAGCGAGTGGGGGCAGACGATGCGAGCGGTGGATGCGGCGAAGGCCCTGGAGGGCCAGTGGTTCCGGCGGAAGGACGACGGCAAGGACGTGGATGACCGGCAGATCCGCGACGTGAAGGCGACGCGGCAGCAGGGCAAGCCGCTCGTCATATTCACGGACACTGCGGGCGAACTGCACCAGCACACCGACGTGCTGGAAGTGCGCCGGTAGCTCCATCAGCGGGCGCCACCACGCGCCCGCCCCACTCCACCCACCACGAGGACGAGATGGCCAACGACATGGCGACGGGAGAGGTGCGCCCGCAGACGGACGACGCGGCGGCGCTGCTGAAGGAGGCGGAGGACCTGGAGTCCCGCGCGGCGCACAAGGAGCAGCAGGCCGGGGCGGACTGGTGCTCGGCGGAGGGCGCCGTCTTTTTGGAGCGCGACGCGGCTGGCTTCCGCGAGCGAGCCGCCACGAAGCGCGCCAAGGCGCAGCAGTTGTGCAACCCGGGGCACGCGGTGCCCCAGAAGGAGGAGTGCCGTGGCTGAGAAGAAGACGAAGACGCCGCGCGAGGTGCTGCGCGCCTACTTCGACGGGCAGGAGGTGGCGCCGGAGGTGCTGCGCGCGTGGCAGGAGCTGGACACCACCGTCGAGGGCGTGGCGCTCCGGCTCGCGGCCGACCTGGCCCAGCTGAAGGGCGGCGCGAAGTGAAGCCCCTGCACGAGCTGGCGGACGCGCTCGCCATCCTCGCCCGCGAGGGCTGGACGCCGCCGGACCGGGACGCCGCCAGCCTCGCGCAGCAAGTGCGCGAGATGGAGGCGCAGCAGACTCAGACGCAGGAGGTGTTGCAGGCCGTCGAGTACCTCCACGAGGCGTGCGAGCCGGACGGCACCGACGCTGCGCGCGAGCGGTGGTTGCGCCTCCAGCGTCGCGTCACCAGCACGCGGCTCCAGCTCGCCCGCATCAACGAGGCGGAGGTGTACCTGCGCGCCGAGCTGGAGCGCCAAGTATGGCTCGCGCGGCACCTTCGCGCGCGGACTGAAGCGCAGCGGGCCGCCGCGTAGAACGTCAGACTCATTTGGTAGGACCAATGCAATCAACCTGAGAGGTTGCATTGCCGGAAGCACACCGCTCCCCCTGCCCCGCCTACGCCGAGCACCCGGATAGAAGCTGGGTGCTGTGCGAGCGCGAGTACGAGCACGAGGGGCGGCACCGCTGGCGGGACATGGAGTGGGACTGCCTCACCCCGGAAGTCGAGGCTGAGGCCGAGCTGAGGGAACTGCTGCGCCAGGCCGAGCAGGCCGCAGGCGAGCGCTACGAGTAGGGGCAGTGCATGGGGCGCATGACACGACATTCACGCAAGCCCTCCCCGGAAACCCTTCGGAACCGGGCCAACCGCGCCATGTACTTCCACGAGTTGGACGTGCTGCACGGGCGCGCACCGCCGACGCCTCCGGCGCCACCGCCCGTGCCCGCGGCGCCCACCACCTCCGCGCCGGGACGCATCGAGTTCTCCCCGCCGCCGCCCGCGCAACACGCCCCCAACGGCCGCTGCTACTGCGGCGCCCCGCTCATCGACGGCAAGGACGGCCTCATCTGCGGATGGGGCCTGCACGACGGCTGACGTCAGCAGCGCAGCCCCAGAGCTGAATCCCCCTGAGTCGCTTCACCACGGTCGAAAGAGGAGACCGAATGATGTCACCCCAACGCAATGGCAGCCCACCGCCCAGGACTCCGGGCGGACCGCAATCGAAGCCGCTCTCCCCTTCGCGCATGACGCTGGACGCGCTCGTGCGCGGCAAGCGCACCGCGCCTCTCCGCGTCGTGCTGTACGGAGTCGAGGGCATCGGGAAGTCCACCTTCGGCGCCAACGCGCCGGCCCCCATCTTCCTCGGCGCGGAGGACGGCACGGACCACCTGGACGTCACGCGCTTCCCGTCGCCGGAGAGCTGGCAGGAGGTGCTGGACGCCGTCCGCGTCCTCACCTCCGAGCAGCACGACTACCGGACGCTCGTCGTGGACACCCTCGACTGGGCGGAGCCGCTCCTCTGGGCGCACATCTGCAAGCGGGACCAGCAGGACAACATCGAGTCGTATGGGTACGGCAAGGGCTACAGCGCGGCGCTCGACGAGTGGCGCGTCTTCCTCGCCGCGCTCGACAAGCTCCGGCGCCAGAAGGGCATGCACATCATTCTCCTGGCCCACTGCTGGATTAAGCCCTTCAAGAATCCGGAGGGGGACGACTTCGACCGCTACGAACTGAAGCTGAACGCGAAGGCCAGCGGGCTGGTGAAGGAGTGGGCGGAGCACGTCCTCTTCGCCAATCACGAGACGTACGCCTCCAAGGACGCGCGCACGAAGCGCGTGCGCGGCATCTCGACGGGCGCGCGTCTCATCTACACGACGCGCACAGCCGCGTACGACGCGAAGAATCGCGGCGACTTGCCCGAGTTCATGCCCCTCTCGTGGGCGGACTTCATGGCCGCCCTGGAGGCCCACCAGCCAGCGGATCCGAAGGCGCTGGAAGCGGCCATCCGCGAGAAGGCGGAGCAACTCCCCGAGGAGCACAAGCGCAACGCCCTGGCCGCCATCGAGCGGGCCGGGGGTGACGCGGTGAAGCTGGCGAAGCTCAACGACTGGACGAACGCCCGGCTGGGCGAGGTGACGTGACATGCAACTGGAGAACGGACGGTACAAGGCTCGCGCCGCGCAGGGCGCCCTCGGCTTCACGTCAGGCGGCAAAGAACAGGTGGCCATCGAGTTCACCTTCCTGGGCAATGACGGCTCGGAGCCATACGCCGGCCAGAGCATCACCTGGTTCGGATTCTTCACGGATGCGTCGCTTGAGCACACCATCAAGGCCCTCCGCGCTTGTGGCTGGCAGGGCAACGACGTCTCGGACCTCACGGGCATCGAGTCCAACGACGTGTCCCTCGTCATCGAGAACGAGGAGTACGAGGGGAAGTGGAGTCCGAAGGTGCGGTGGGTGAACCCGCTCGGCAGCGGCCTCGCCCTCAAGCAGCAGATGGAGCCCACCCAGGCGCGCAACTTCGCGGCGCAGATGCGGGGACGCATCCTCGCGATGGAGCAGGGCACCGGGCCACGTCGCGCGCCCTCCCCGGCGCCTGCCCGCGGCGCCCCGCAACAGTCACGCGGAGGCAGTCGTCCGCCTTCGTATGGCGGCGGCCCGCCCGAGCCTCCGCCGCTCACGGACGAGGACATGCCGTTCTGAAGTAGCGCAGCACCGCGCGTTCCGAAGCCGCCTCACACGGCCCGGGTCGATCTCTCAGCGCGCGGGGTTGCAACCCGGTGGCATTGGGCCACCGGGCCTTGTCGGTGGAGCGGCCAGCACACCACCTGGCTGGACGGAACGCTCCACCTCACCCCGCGCGGCATAGGGCCTCGCGGGGCCTCTCACGGCGCTGACGTTGAGCGCTGCCCGGCGGAGGTGGACCCCCACCCGCCTCCGCCGGGCCCTTCTCTCGCAGTGCCAACACAGGAGGCCGTCCTCATGAACGAAGTCGTCGCAGCAATCATCCTCGGCGTATTCCCCACGGCCGCGCAGAAGCGAAAGCTTGAGAAGTTGCGCGGTTCGGACGGTGAGTTCGTCGGCTTCCCGATCCAGGACGTCCCCTCGTTCGTTGATGGCGCCACCACCGGAAGTGGTGTGCCTTCCGCAATCGGTATCCCCGTGGCCATCGCCAACAGGTTCAAGGAGTCCCCCGACGCAGTGGACTTTCCCGTTTGCCGTGTCGAGGACCTGTCCAAGGTGCTGAAGAAGCCGCTGGCCTTGGCGACGAAGCGGTGGAGGCAGGTCGCGAAGTGGGCCTCCGTGAATGGCGTGGAGCTGGGAGAGCCGGCGCTGCTCCTCGGGCACATCAACAGCGATTGAGACTCACGAGCAGCACCGCGCCACTAACGGGCGCACGCAGAACCTGCAGCACCAGCCGATGACGGGGCGTGGGCCCCCGCTGGACGTCTCAGCGCTCCCGGTTCGACTCCGGCACCGGCACTCCGTCCAGCCGTAACCCCAACCCCCATGGAGTCTGTATGTCTTTGAGGCGTTTCCTCGCCGCGGCACTCGTGTGCCTTGCGGCTCCTCCGGCGCTCGCCGGCAGCGTCCCGCCGCAGGAGGCCGTCAGCGGATTCCCGCGCGGCGACGCGGACCACATCATCCACAACGCCAACGTCTACACCGGCCGGGACGGGGACGCCCTGGGCCGCTGGGCCACCGCCATCGCCTGGCGCGGCGAGGACATCCTCTGGGTGGGGCGCGGCGACACCTGGCAGCAGTTCGCGGGGCCCACCACCGTCGTGGAGGACGCCCATGGCGCCACGTACACTGCGGGCTTCGTGGACGCGCACGAGCACAAGGTGCCGCCCTTCGACTCGTTCCCGGACGCGGCGCACGGCCGTCCCTTCGGCGACCTCTGCCCTGTCATCGCCTTCACGCCGGACGGCACGCCCTACCCCAACTTCGACCCCACCTACGACGAGGTGGTGGCCGCGCTCCAGGCCTGCAACGGCGAGGCCTCCCGGCGCCGCAGCGTCATCCTCTTCGGCGCGAAGTTCTACGGCACCTCGAAGGGCCACAACCTCCTCCAGGAGCTGTCCGCCGCGTCGCCCGCGAAGGTGGCGGTGGGCTTCGACGGCAGCGAGGGCCATGGACTGTGGGGCAACCGGCTGGCGTTCGCGGCGGCGGGCGTCCTCAACCCGGCGACGGACCCCAACGGCATCGGCGTGGTGGACCCGTGGAGCGGCTTCTTCGGCCGCGTCTACAACCCCTTCACCGGGTTGCTGGAGCTCGACGGATGGGCGCAGGAGCTGGCCCAGGTGCCCTTCTTCGCGGCTCTCGTGGCCGACCTCACCGACGCGCAGCTCGCGGCGGTGTACCAGGCAGGCCTGGACGTGGCGCTCTCCCAGGGCGTCACCTCCGTGACGGACATCTTCTTCGCGGGGCCGCCCGCGAAGGCCGCCGCGGTGCGTGCCCTCGTCAACCACCCGGTGGACCTGACGGTGGCGTGCCTCCCGGTGTCCGGCCTGGGCGAGGCCTGCCCCGAGTCGCTGCGCAACCGTCACGGCGTGCTGTGGCGCAAGGTGTTCGCCTCGGGCGCCATCAAGTCCTGCCGGGGGTGGAGCAAGCAGTCGTACCTCTCACCCGACACGCAGTGCCCGTCGGTGACGACGCCTACGTGGTACGGCGGCCCCAACCTCAGCACCACGGACGTGGAGTGGGCCATTCGGATGGCCGGGTACAACACCCAGGCGTCCCCCACATGCACGATGATTCACACTTTCGGCTCCGCGTCGGTGGAGCAGGTGCTGACGGCGGCGGAGAAGGTGGAGTCCGAGTTCGGCGGCAACCTGCCGCGCCGGTGCGTCACGCTGGAGCACACGGACATGGCCGACGGCTGGATGCGCTTCCGCATCGCCCGGCTCGGCTACTACGTCGTCCAGAATCCGCCGCACGAAGCACTGCGCGCGGACATCGCCTCGCACTACCAGCCGGTGGAGGCAGCGGACGCGCTGCACTTCGACACCTACCGGCGCGAGGGCGGCATCAAGGTGGCCTTCGGGGGTGACGAGTTCGGCCCCAGCTCCACGCCACCCAACGTGCAGGTGGCCATGCTGATGGACTCCGTCCCTGCCCACGAGCGGATGACGGCGGAGGACGCCTTCCGCAAGTACACCGTGGACTCAGCCGTTGCGCGCCACGAGAAGGCGGGCCTGCTCGGGCTGGGCTACCCGGCCACGCTCGTGCGGTGGGACCGCAACATCCTGAGCGGCAACGCCTCGGACATGCGCGCCGGCACGGTGCAGCAGGTCATCGTCCGCGGCCAGGTGGCCTTCACCGCGCCGTAGCCCCGCTCCGCAGCGTTTGACGTCGCGGGCCGTGGTGTCCGCGCGGCCCGCCTTCTTCCTCTGCGCGCTGAGCGGTTCGTCAGCGTGCGTCCTTCCAAACAATCCCATCCATTCGAGGCAATTCATGCGGAGCATGTTGAAGCTGGTGCTGTTGGTGTCGCTGTTGATCTCTTCCATGGCGTTCGCTGCCGCTGCGCCGCCCCCCGCGGACTTCGGCTCGGCCGCGCACGTCGCGGAGGTGGCGAAGTTCCTTCCGCAGCACGCACGCACCTTCATCGACAACTGCAAAATCCTCGCGCAGACAGCTGCGGACAGGGTTGGCGCGAAGTTCGGATGGAAGTCCGCGAGTCAGGTGCCAAGCCAGACGCTGGAGTGCATGGCCTACAAAATCCAGCTGGGCTACCTGTTGAAGCAGGGGGCCAAGGAGAGCGTCCCGCCAAGCCTCATTGCCTGGGTCCAGTTCCAGGCGCGCCGGGCGTGTGGCGAGGATGACGATGGGCGTGGTGACTCGACGAAGGGGAAGGCCGCGCTGGTAGAGGCCGCGAAAGTCCTTCCGGGCCTCCCCATGGGCCCCGCCAACAACCCCAACCGTGCCTATCAGCCGGAGCACAGCAAGCCCGTACCGCAGAGGGAGGGCGTGCGCGGGCACCAGGGCCCGCTGCCGGAGAAGGACAAGCAGACGGTGGCCACCATCAAACCGAATGAGGCGTGGACGCCCGCCCAGGCCGCGGCAGTCACCTTCGCCATCGCCTGGGCCATCGCCAGCGAGTTCTCCGACGTGATGACGCTGGGCCTGCCGTAGCGGCTTTCTCTCTGTGGTTCGAGCGGGCGGCGCAGCACGGGCCGCCCGCCTCTCCCCGCGCGCCGTCACAACGGCGGCGCGCTCAACCCCAACAACGAAGCGAGACGAACGTGGCGATGAAGACGAAGAGCAGTGGTGGCCTGCTGGAGCTGGCGGACACGTTGGAGGAGGTCGCGCAGTTGCTGCGCGACACCGTGGCGAAGCTGGGCGGCATGGTGGCGCCCGCGCCTGCGGTGAAGGCGCCTCCGACGAGCGCGGCCAGGCCGGCGAAGCCCGGCAAGGCGAGGGGAGCCCAGGCCGATGGCACGCGCGTGTGCGCCATCAAGGGTTGCGGCAAGCCCAGCCGGACGAAGGGCTACTGCGCGGCGCACTACCAGAAGCTGCGCAACCTGGAGAAGACGAACCGGCGCCCTGCGGCGTGGGCGGACAACGCCGCCCCCAACAGCGTGGAGGACGTCCAGCTGCCGCGCGGTCGCGCCGCCTCGAAGGCGCTGGCGGAGGCGAGCACCCAATGAAATCAGCGGACGTCAGCGGCATGCCGAAGGAGCTGGAGGAGGTCCGTCGCATCGCCCTGGGCGAGGTGTCCGCCGATGAGGCGCAGGTCCGGGCCGCGCTCGCGCAGGCATGGGCCTGGCTCGCGCCGCTGACGTCCGCCCTGCCGTCGGTTGGGCCGTCTTCGAGCGTGCCGAAGTACGCGACCGGGGATGTGGAGCGGTGGTTCCGGGCGGTGGTCGCGCGGACGAATGGCTCCACCGAAACGATGATGGCCCGGATGCTTCGCGACGCCGCGCTGGAGGGCGCGAAGGTGCCGGGGCTCGTGGCGGACAACGCGGCGCTGTTGGACGCGTTGAAGGAACTGGCCGAATTGATGGATGGTGTTCTCGACGGCTCGTACACGCCCGATTCCTTCACGCTCCAGGTCGCTCACCGAGCGCTGGCCGAGGAGCACTCCGGCGCGGCTCTACTCGCGGAGCACGCGCGCGAGGTGTCCACGTTCCAGGCTCTGGTGGCGGAGCTGGAGGGCGAATTGGAGCAGGAGCGAGACAACTCGCGGACCCTCGCCAGCGCTGGCCTGGAGACCGAGAAACAGCGCGCAGAACTGGAGTCCGAGCGCGACGCCCTCCGCGCGCAGGTGGGGCAGTACGAGAAGTCCATCACCACCGCGCTTCGCATGCTCGCCGAAGGGCAGCACGCGCTTGTAGAGTCGAACCTGCGCCTCGCCCTCTCCACCCCGCCCGCCGAGACGACGCCCGGCCCGAACTCTCCGACCGTTCCGGAGGGTTCAACCGCTCCCACACACCGAATGCTGTCGCCGCTCGACGTGCGCCCCGCGGTGCCGCCGCTGCTGCCCGTCAGCGAGCGCATCCAGCAGTCCCTCGCCAAGCTGGGCCACGAGCCCACGCCGCTGACGACGGCTGCGGCGGATGCGCTGCACCCGTCCGGGCGCTGCACCTGCACTGGCGAAGGCACGTGCGCGTGGTGCCGGGCGCGCTGCGACGCGTGCGGCAGCCCGTACATCCCCGAGGCGGTGCGCCACTCGCTCGCCCAGGTGTGGAGCGCCCTGCGCATCACCACCGCGCACCAGGGCGTGGCCGCCGCTGTCCTCCGTGCGGTGTACCCGGAACTGCCGGTGCCGGACGCGCGCGCCGAGGCGGACAGTCTCTTGGCCTGGAACGCGTTCGCCGAGGCCGTCACCGAGGCCTCGCGCCTCGGGGCGGAGGACATGCGCGAGCGGGCCTCCGCTGTGGTCGTGGGCTCGAACGCCCCTCGGCGCGGGACCTTCGACATCGCGCGCGCCGTCCGTGCCTTGTCGCTGCCCGGGGAGGAGGTGGCCTGTGGGTAGCTACGCGAGCCGGACGAGCGTGCCCGTCGCCAAGACGGAAATGGAAATCAAGGAACTGCTCCGCCGCCACGGGGCCACGCGCACTGGCTTTGCGGAGGAGGAGGGCCGCGCGGTCATCATGTTCGAGATGCAGGAAAGGCGGGTGCAGTTCACGATGCCCCTGCCTCGGCGGGACGAACTGCGATTCGCAGAGGACTCGCGCGGCTACACGCGGACCGTCGAGTCGCAGCGGAAGCTGTGGGAGCAGGCGTGCCGCGAGAAGTGGCGAGCGCTCCTGCTCACTATCAAGGCCAAGTTCGTCAGCGTCGAGAGCCAGGTGGAGACGTTCGAAGAGGCCTTCCTCGCGCACATCGTCGTCCCCGGAGCCGGCGGCACTCTCGGCCAACGCGCGTTGCCCGCCATCGCCGAGGCGTACAAGACGGGCACGCTGCCTCCGCTGCTTCCGTCCGGGGAGCCCCCCCGTGGCTGACGACAAGCGAAGTCCCAACCGGCGTCGGCGGCCAACTTGAGGCCCGCCATTGGGGAGTTGCTCTGAGTGCTCCCTGCGGAGCGACGACGCGTAGGGGTTTGCTCTCCAGAGAGGCGGCCGCACCGGTTTCCATTTTGTGATCCCGCCGCTCCGCAATGAGACCCTCCCACATTCACCAGAAGGAGGCAGTCAATGCCGTGCCAGTCCAGCAGCATCCAGGTGTTCGAGTTTGATTCGCAGAAGGTCCGCACCGTCACGGGGCCGGACGGAGATCCGTGGTTCGTGGCGGCGGACGTGTGCGCTGTGCTCGGCATCGCCAACAGCCGTGACGCGTTGTCACGTCTCGACGATGACGAAAAGGGTGTCGGCACTACCGACACCCTTGGCGGCCCGCAGCAATCCGCCATCCTCAGCGAGTCCGGCGTCTGGGCCCTGACGTTCCGGAGTCGGCAGCCAGCAGCCAGGCGCTTCCGTAAGTGGGTGACGAAGGAGGTCATCCCCGCCATCCGCAAGACGGGCGCCTACGTCGTGCCGATGCCCATGGTCCGCGAGGCGGTGGCGAAGCTCTTCGTCCGCCCGACGCTGGGGGCGTGGGCGAAGCGCTTCCCCGACGAGTTCTACTGGCACATCTACCGGATGCGCGGGTGGACCTGGCGGAACATGGAGGTCAATCACCCCCAGGCCGTCGCAACCTACACCATCGACTTCGTCTACGAGCGGCTGGCCCCGGGCCTGCTTGAGGAGTTGGAGCGGCGGAATCCCTCCAACGCAGGAGGCAACCGGAAGGCCCGGCACCACCAGTTCCTCACGGAGTCCATCGGGCACCCTGCGCTGGAGCGGCACCTCTACGCGGTGCTCAGCATCATGCGCGCGTCCATGACGTGGGGCGACTTCACCATCGCGATGGACCGCTTCCACCCCAGACAGGGGCGCAACCTGATGCTGGCGCTGGTGGATGACCTGCTGCCGGCGCCGCGCTTCTAACCGCGCGCCTTGCCGTTGCGGCACCGCGTGCGCATGGCCACCTTCCGCCGAGGAGGTAACCATGCCCCTGTCCCGGATGCCCGTCGTGAAGCTGCACCTCACCGCTGCCGCAGCGAGCCTGCACGCGGAGGCCATGGAGTGCGGCGGGCAGCTCCCGGCCAACGCCGAGCGCGTGGCCCACCTGGTGGACGACGCGCTCCGGGGGGCCAGCCGCGAGTCATAGACGGACGTGCGCGGGCCGCCGCCGGCGGACTGGGTGGCGCCGTGACTACGTGCGTGCGAAGGCGGCGCGGATCTGGTCGAAGGCTCGCGCGGCTTGGCCGCTCGCGTGCGTCCGGTACCTGCGCCACGCGTCGTTGATGAGCTCGCGTCGCTCATCCTGGTATTCCGGGGGTGATGACCAGTAGTGCATCAGCGCCTTGGTAAGGACCTCCAGGCTGTTCCTAGTCCCTACCTCCATGTCCCGCTTCCCTGCCGCACTCAACCGCACCAACGACACCCTGTGGCGCATCTCGCCCGCCTCCTGTGAAGCCCCTCACCGGGAAGCGTCTCATGCGGGCATACGACTCCGCAGCCCGAATCGACCAGCGGCACGCCTCCTGCTCTCCGCGCTCGACTGACGACGACGGAGCGGGTGGCACTGGCGCAGCGCCTGGGCGAAGCGGAGCTGGACGGGAGTCCCGAGGCGCGGACCCGGCTGGCGGAGGCGCGACGGGAGTACCTCGCGGCGGAGCACGAGGCGCTGACGGCTCTCGGTGCACGGCAGGCGCTGAACGTCATCGAGCCGCTCGCGGCCAGCGCGGGCCCCGTGCCCCCGCTGCCGGCGACGCGAGCCAACCGGTCATTCCCTACCGCCTCTTCCTCTCCCGGGCGTGCCGCTACCCCACGCGCGGCCACGTGAGGAGCTGTGGCGGGACGCCTAGAGCGTGTCCGCAAACTAGAGCCAGAGACGAATAGAGGCGATGAGCACCATCGCCAGGTAGTTGGCGGCGCGCTTCTCGTAGCGTGTCGCCACCCTCCGGTTCTGCTTCAAGCGATTGAAGAGGCACTCGACGCGGCAGCGCTTGCGGTAGGCCGCCCTGCGGAAGGTGCGAAGAGGCGGCTGATTGGAGCGAGTGGGGATGACGGCCTGCACGCGGTGCGCTCGGCACCAGTCGCGCAGGCTGTTGTAGCTGTAGCCCCTGTCTCCGACGAGCGCATCTGGCAGACGGCGCGGTGCGCCTGGGGAGTGCGCCCGAGGGACTGCTCCGCCCGCCATGAGTGCGGGGAAGGCTTGCGTCTCGTGCCGATGGCCCGCCGTCAGTGCAAAGACGAGGGGCCGGCCCGCGCCTTCCGCCCGGACGTGGAGCTTGGTCGAGAAGCCTCCTTGGCTCCGCCCAAGCGCTTCAGCCTCCCCCCTTTTGCCGGCGTGCCGCGCGCGCCAGCTGCATGTTGGTGGGCCCGCACGACGCTGGCGTCAACGTAGTGCAGCGTCCAGTCCAGCTGTCCGTCCTGGTGCGCCTCCGCTTGGAGTTGGCGCAGGATTCGCGCCCAGATTCCCGCCTCCTGCCACCGGTAGAAACGGCTGCTGAGCGTCTTCCAACTGCCGAAGCGCTCCCGGGGGACTTCACGCCACGGCACGCCCGTGCGCAGCACCCAGCAGATGCCGTCCAGTACCAAGCGGTGGTCTTTATTCGGGCGGCCCCTGGCCGGCCGCTGTGGTGGCAGCAGGCCAGCCAGTCTTTCCCACTGCGCGTCGGTAAGTTCGCCCCGGTTCATGCCTGCTTCAACGCCGGGCGCCCTCGACCTATTTTGCGGACACGCTCTAGTCCCATCCCTCGGCCAGCTTTACGTAGAGGTTGAAGAGGCGTTCGGCGAGATGCTCGACGTCCTCATCCCGCATAGAGCTGAGGGCCGCCTTGAGGCTTCCGTCTCGACTCCGGTCGGCGATGCGGTTCACCTCGTCCTGGAGAGCCTTCACCTCCGGCCATAGAGCAGCAGGGAACTGGCGTGAATCGTTCGCAGCACAGAATTCACGCAGCGCGACATCAAGACGACTGCGGAGGGGCGCATCGGCCGTTGCGAGGTGGGAAGCGGCACCTCGCGTCTTCTCAAGGCCATAGGAAGGAAGTGGGCTCATACCGGGAGTATAGTCCTACCGCTTCTTCTCCCGGGTGGTCGACGCGCCGTCCTCAGAGCTGGCGGCGGATGCTCGCGTGCCTCAGCGCTGCCGCTTCACGCGCTCGACCAACTCCTCCGCATTGGCGACCACTTCCGCAACGAGGAGCCCCATCGCGATGGGGTCCACCGCGCCGAAGTACTCGGCCATATCCTCCTGCTCGATGCGGTCCCCGCGCTTCACGCTGTAGAGCCAGTCGCCCCGGGGCGTGGTGTGGACATACATGGCGTCGCCCAGCGTCGCCACGTAGCAGGGAGCAACCTCCAGGCCTGCGGCGGACGCCGCCGCCAGCCGGTGGCTCCCGGTGAGTGCCAGGAACGTCCTATCAGCGGATGGGTACGGCACCACCACCAGCGGCCGGCCCTTCCAGTTGCGGGCCTCCATGGACGCGCGGATGGCATCCAGCTTCGCCTCGTCGCGCACCTCGTGCGGCGGGGTGATGTCCGTGAGGGGGATGTCGATGACGCCTGGGATGTTGTGGATGTCCATGGATTCTCCTGGGCCCACTACTTCAGGTGCCACAGCGCCGCGATGATGTTCCAGACGAGTGACGCGCACGCGATGACGAGCGCGGCCCGCGGCACCCAGCGACTGCGCCGCGTCTCCGCGAGCGACTCAGTGTGCCGAAGCATCGCCGCAAGGTAGTCCTCGTGGCGCTGCAGGTTCTCGACTTCCGCTTCGAGACGCCGCTTCCTTGATGGAACGGCGTCATCCGGCGCCACCGCGAGCCTCGTCCTCATCCGAGCCACGAGTCGCTGTGTGACCTCGTGGCGCGTCTTGAGCTCCAGCAGGGCGAGTCCCTCAGGTGAGGAGGCGAGGCGCGCAAGTTCAGGCGCAATCTCCTTCATGAATCCGTCAATGACGTACGTCCATGGCTTCTCCGCCCGCACCGCCTCTTCGGTCAGAGTCGACGCCAATCTCGCGAACTTCGCCCCGACATCTTCGTGCTTGCTCATGCTGCGGTATGTCTCCAATGGGGGTGTGCAGTGCGCGCGAAAGCAGCCCCTACCGCTTCTTCTTCTCCCGGGCGAGGACGTCCGCCGCTTCAGGGTCCCACTGGCGCAGATGTTTCTCCAGCTCGGCCCTGGCGATGGGTTTGCCGTCGGCGGAAGTGCAGAGCAAGCCAGGGTCGTCCTGGTCAGCGACGTGAACACGCAGGCCAGTCCCGAGCCGGACAACCACAGCGGGGATGGAATCGCGGCCGGCGAGGCGGGCAGCAGCGAGGCGATGGCTCCCCGTCAGCGCGAGAAACGACCTAGTACTCTCATCGCGGGGGGCGAGAACCAGCGGACGGGGCTGCCACTTCTCATCCGCCATGGACGCGCGGAGGGAGGCCATCGTCTCATTATTGAGCTCTCTCTTCGGAGTGTGAATCTCGTTGATGCGGACCTTGATGATGCCCATCTGGCCTCCCGTGGTTGGACTGCACTTACCGCCTCTTCTCCCGGGCGGCCGACGCGAGTCAGGCAGCCCGCCGGGTCCGTGTCGCTGTAGTAGAGACGGAGGCCCCTCGCTAACGCCCCTGCTTCTCCGGTGCGACGAGGTCCGCCGCCTCCGGGGCCCACGATCGCAGGTAGTCGGCCAGGGCTTCCTTCTCTAGGACGCTGCCCGCCGCGTCCCGAAGGACGTAGCCCTCGGGCGTCACGTCGACGGAGAGGTGTGTCCCGGGCGTCAGCACGACGGTGTCCACGATGTCCCAGCGAACGGACTTGGCCCCCGCGAGCCGGTGGCGTCCCGACAACGCCAGGAAGCGGAACTTCTTGAGCGGGGACGGCACCACAACGACAGGGCGCCCCACCCACCCGTGGCACTCGATGGAATGCCCCAGCATGGCCGTCTTGAACTCGTCCTCTGCGGGGAACACCGACTCGAGGAAGTTGAGGTGCACAGGCCTATTTTCCATGGGGCAGCCTCCGCTGAGTTTGTTCGCCGCAGAGCCTACCGCTTCTTGGGCGAAGAGGTCCGCCGCGATTGGGCAAGAAGGCTTGGGCAGACACACCCCGGCAAGAGGACGACGTAACGGGAGGCGCTGGCGCAGCGGCTGGGAGAGGCGGAGCAGGAGCTGCAGCGGGCGCAGTGTGATGCAGACGACAGTCCCCGGGCGCGGATACGGATGGCCCGGGCGCGAACGGACTACCGCGACGCCGAGCCCCTGACCTTGCAGGTGCTCGGCGCGCGTCAGGCGCTGGACCCGGTGGAGCAGCTCGCGACCTACCCGTGATGGCGGCTCACCACTTCGGAGGCTCCAGCACCAACCACTCGCTGCGGCAGGCGTCGCACGTCCTGCGGCAGCTGCCCGGGAACACGGTGACGGTGCGAATCATCGCGTAGCCCGGAAGACAGCGACTGCAATCGTCGCCGTGCTGTCGGCCGCATAAGGAGAACGCACCACTCCTCACGACTGGCTAATTACAGTGAACACGCATCACGCCGACACTCGCAACTGAAGCCTCGAAACCAAAATACGCCAACAGGTCAAGGCACTTACCAGCCGAGGGCTTGGAGTATACGGGCCCTGCGTATGTCGCAAACTGGCCAGTGTCGACGTCGTCCCAGTCGCCCGGCCCGCTGCTTGAGACCCGGATGAAAGCGACGCGGTTCATTGTCACGCCGCAATTCGTATAGCACTCAGCGACGCCGCAGTTCCTCGTTCCATTATAATAGAGATTGTAATGCCCCTTCACTGCCCCATTGCTGTTCTTCATTGGGTACGTATCAATGAGGCTGTAGCCAGCACCACACGGGTTGCCCGCTGCCTGCTGGACGCTGCCATTTGAGACCTCCGTTTCAGCTTCCTGCCCCTCAGTTCCGCAACCACCAATCACCAAAAGACACGTTGCCGAGAGGAAAAACAGCGACGAGCGAATCTTCACCTGCATGAGTAGTCCTTAGTGGTAGGTAGAATTCAGGCCATACCAACAATTCTTGGCTGGCGGGATTAAACGCTGGCACGCGGGAAGAATGGCCGCATAGTGAACGCTCAGTCTCCCACTGCCGTTCGAGGGCAAACGGAACAAAGGCGGGACAATATGGATGCATTCCGGTCCAGCCGTGAGCTACGCACTGCAGGGAATGGGCAGAGCTTTCGACACCCGAGGGCTGGGCACCCAGCATTTCCCGTGCGCCGCGCGAGCCGCGTTAAGGTTCGCGCAGCGGCAACGGATTGGCAGTACGTCGTGCGTCATGCAGCGCGGGCGACGGTCCCGCCGTGCATCAGCCGGCGGGCGGCCGCCTCGCAGTAGCGCTCATCGAGCTCCACGCCCACCGCGCGCAGCCCAAGCTGCTGCGCGGCCACCAGTGTCGCCCCGCTGCCCACGAACGGGTCCAGAACGAGGCCACCCTTCGGGCACGCGCGCTCGAGCAGGTAGGCCAGCAGGTTGACCGGCTTCTCGGTGGGGTGTGTCCGCGCCCGCGCGGGCACCGGCGGGTAGCCGGAGAGAACCGCCCCGTGCCGCTTCCCGAACAGGGCCCGCCGCGTCGGTCCGGTGCCATGCAAGACCACCTCGTAGTCCGGCGCGAAGCTAGCGGCGCAGTCGCCCATGCCGCCCCGCGCCTTCCACCAGATTGGCGCTCCCTTGATCTTCATGTGCGCTGAGGCCGCGTCGAAGAAGTCGGGCCAGGATTCCCAGTGACAAAAAACGAAGGCGTGCAGGTCGGGCTTCAGAGCGGGGCCGGCTGCGGTGAGCGCCTGGCGGAAGACGCGCATGCCCTGGCGGGAGCCGTCGGCGCGGATGGCCGCGCCGCTTCTCCCCTTGGCCTCGTAGGCCATCCCGTAGGGCGGGTCGGTGAGCAGCACGTCCACGGATTTGGACGGGAGTCCGAGCAGTGCGTCGCGGCAGTCGGCGTGAAACAGGGTGATGGTGTCGGACTGGAAGTAGGGCTTCACTCTGGGGGCCTCGTCGAGGGCGTGGCGCAGGGGTGCACCACGCGCGCGCGTAGTGCACGGGCGATGCCGAAGGCTGGCCTGACGATTGCCAGGTCATCCAGGTGCTTTGCCTGGAGTCACCATGAAAATGAGTCTGCTCTTCTCGCTCGTAGCGGCTTTTCTCCCCGCCGTCGCGTTGGCTGGTAGTTCCACTTGTAGCCAGAGCGATGGGCCTTGCAGGACAAGCGCGGACTGCTGCTTCTCTGCCAACGTGTGCTCATCTGACGGCTATTGCCGAGCTGCTCGTACGGTGCAGAACTTCTGCGCGCGAGGCGGCGCGCTATGCATGGCCCAGGAGGAGTGCTGCCCCGGCTACGCCTGCCTACCGAAGGATTCACAGGCAAGGCTCTCCATCGGCGTGTGCACCCCTCGCGTCGAATGCGCGGGTCAGGATGCCACCTGCAACGGATCCACACCGTGCTGTAACGGGCTCACCTGCAGGCAAGGTGCGTGCGTCCCTCCGGGCCTTGTTGCCCCGCGCGCCTGCGGTGGCCGCGCCGCGCAGTGCACAGCAAGCAGCGAGTGCTGCACCGGTTTGTCGTGCGACTCAGGGCAGTGCCACCCCTCCCCCACCACCAGGACTGGCCAGCGCACCAGGACTCGTGACGAGGCGCCGCAGAGCGCCACCTCTCCGACACGAACCAGCCACGAAAAGGGAGAAGCTGCCGTCTGGCGCGAGGTGCACTGGGGGAAGGACGTCCAGCAGAAGGAGGAGGAGCACCGGCAGCGACGGGAGGAAGAACGACGGCAGGAAGAGCGGCGAGCAGAAGCCCGGCGTGAAGCAGCCCGCGAAGAAGCCCGCCATGATGCAGCTCGCGAGGAGGCCAGAAGACAGGCAGCGAGGGACGAGGCACGCAGGCAGGCTGCCCGCGATGAGGCGCGCCGAGCCGCCATGCGCAACGGCCGCTGAGGAACAGACAAGCCCTGCTGGCAAGGCCGTCCTACGCGATAGAGGCCCGTCCGCGCCCGCGGACACTGCGGCGGCCTGGGCGGTGGCTGCTCCCAGTCGAGCCGCAGCACACCGAGGCATGCCTCGTGCTGTGAGCCAGAGCTCCCGCCCAGCGGGAGCCGGAAGCCTTCAGGCCCCGGCTACACACAGGACACGTCCTTGAACCCGCGCCCTCCCTCTTTCCTGCCCCGCTTCGCCCTCATCCTCGTTGCCGTGACAGCCTTGCGATGCGGCCCGTCTGAAGAGCAGGACGAGGGTCCGCTCACGCGGCCTCCTGTCTCGCAGGACGGAGGTTCCTCGGACGGCGGTGCGAGCCAGGTGGACAGCGGCATGCCCACCCAGGACGGGGGCTCCTCGGCCCGTGATGGTGGCGGCTCCATCTGCACACCATCCTGCTCCAGCAGGTCCTGCGGCACGGATGGCTGTGGCGGCACCTGCGGGACGTGCGGCAGCAGTGCTACGTGCAGCGCCGCCGGGACGTGCGTCTGCATCCCCCAGTGCAACGGCAAGACGTGCGGGCCTGACGGCTGCGGTCGCGTCTGCGGTACCTGCCCGGCAAACGCCACCTGCAGCGCCGCGGGCAACTCTTGCGCGTGCGCGCCGGGCTACGCGCCCAACCAGGCGCACACCGGCTGCGTCCGCGTCGGCGGCGCCTGCGAGGGCGTCAGCCAGTACGGCTACTGCTCCGGAGACACCTGGGTGCGGTGCGACGCACAGGAGGGCATCGTCACCATGGAGTGCGGGCCGAGCCGGTGTAAGCGGCTCGACGCCGCCGGCAACGGGGCCTGCACCTGCGGCAGCATCGACGCCAACGGCGTCTGCGCCACGGCCTCCGGCGCCAGTGCCGCGACGCCCCGTGTCCACTTCACCTGCGCAATGAGTGCCGGAGTCCTCATCGCCAACAACTGCACCGCGGCGACAGGATCCTCCGCGGGCTTCTGCTCCACCTTCGTCACGTCCTTCGGGCACCAGACGACGTGCTTCTGCGGCACGTGCTCCGTGCCCGGGCGCACCAACCAGTGCGGCTCGCTGTGCAGCAACCCCGCGCAGTGCCAGTACTCGGCGTCCGGCAACTTCCACACCTGCGGTTTCTGAGCCCCGCTCGCTCGTGGACGGCCGTCCCTGCAGCGGGATGGGGCGGCTGGGCAAGTCCAGAGGGGAGACGTAGGGCACATGCGCTGCACAGCTCCGGAGAGACACGTCTCACGGAGCCAGCATGGACCCCATCTCACGCAGCCGTACCGCCCTACTCCCCACCACCTACAGCGAGCCTGCGGAGCAGCCCCAGCGCTCCGCGCCGAAGCCCCTGGCGCTGGAGCGGGCCATCAACACCGTCGACGCCTTCACTCCGCACACGCCTGCCCAGAAGGCGCTTGTCGATCAGGTCCGCCGCGCGACGACGCCCACGGCCATCACCATCCGCCCGCCGGCCGAGGGGTTGGCGAAGGCGGCGGAGAGCGAGCCGCGCGTCACCGCTCAGGGCTTCCTCAGCGGCATCGGCGACGCGCTGTCGGACTTCGGCGGTCGTGTGGTGGACGGCATCGCCGGCATCGGCAAGGGCATCTACGACAGCGTCAAGGGCACCCTGAAAAACACCTGGGAGATGGCGGAGACGTTCGGCAAGGGCCTCGCCAACATCTTCACCGGCCGCTTCAAGGAGGGCTTCGCGCAGCTCGGCTTGAGCGTGCTGAAGGCGATCCAGACGCCGACGGACGGACTCCTGCGCCTGGGCGGAAGCATCCTCAGCGCCATCCAGACGATGCTCTTCATCGAGCCCCCCAGTCGCAAGCTGACGGGCGACGAGTTGGCGGCGCTGCACACGGTGTACGGAGACTCCATCGACTACACGCGCATCGAGATCAAGGAGGGCAACGCGGGCCTCCTCACCATCGGCGGGCGCCCTTTCACCCACGGCGACACCATCTACATCCCGAAGGACTCGCTCCCTCTGACGCCGGAGCTGCTCGTCCACGAGACGGCCCACGTGTGGCAACACCAGAACGGTGGCAACGACTACATGAGCGAGGCGTTGGTGGCGCAGCTCTTCGGCGACGGCTACAACCTCGGGAAGGCCCTCCGGCAAGGCAAGTCGTGGGAGGAGATGAACCCGGAGCAGCAGGCAGAGCTCATCGAGTTGGCCTTCGGCCAGGGCTGCTTTGATGAGCCGCCGGCGCCGTTCAAGATCGACGGCAGGGACTACACCCAGCAGTTCGAGGCCGCGAAGGAGTCCCTCCGCGCCGGCCAGGGAGCACCGTGAACATGCGCCTCCACCGAGTCCTGCCGCTCGCGCTCGTCCTCCTCCAGGTGGCCTTCCTCACCGCCTGCCAGCCGCCCCTTGAGGTTGCGCTCGCATCGAGCAGCGAGAACCTGCCGAGCCCCACGTTCCTGGTTGAGGAGCCCTCCCAGGATGGCGGCCCTCCACGGTACGACGTCATCCGAGTGGTGACCGAAGAGGGGAAGACGGTGTGGCACGTGCGCGCGCTCTCCTTCGGCGGGACGCGCGGACGCCGTGTCGTCTACGGCGAGGTGCCGGACGGCTTCGAGACGGTGGAGCCCGCCCAGCCGCTGCAAGCGGGGCGGCTCTACAGCATCGGAGTCTCGGGTGAGGGCTCCGGCGCGCTGCGCTTCGTCACCGGGCAGGACGGCAGCGTGCGTCCGGAGAAGGAATAGCGCACAGGTTGTCCCGCGAGCCCTACCTAGCAGGGCGCACTCGCAGCCGTGACTTAACTTTCTAGTTTTGCCGTGCTGGCATGTTGAACCATGCCAGCCGGCCTTGCCCTCCACCGCTCCGCGAGTGTTGCCGCGCTCCTCGCCCTCGTTGGCTGCGGCTCGGCCACTATCGCCGGGGGCGGCAGTCCAGCGCACGCGAAGTGGGTCAGCCCCTTCTTCACGACGCCAGACGGCGGGCAGCTGCGCACGACCATCTACTACGGGCCCTGGCAGTGCAGCGCCGCGTTCATCAGCCGCTGCGAGTCGAAGTGCTCAGCGCAGGGACTCCCGCTCATGGGCTGCATGTGGCTGGCCGACATCAAGGGCGACTGGCAGGGGCGATTCCTGTTGATGCCCGCTGAGGCCGGCGGACGTCTCGCCATCACCCACTGCTGCTGCGACTACCCGAAGGTGGCGGACCCAGAGAGCCTCCGAAGGGTGTGGTCACGCTCCCGCATCCGCTTCCGCGAGGAGTGGGCAAAGGAACTCGGCACCTGGCCGAACACAGCGGGACGAGCGTGGCCCGGTCACCACCTGCGCGACTTCCTTCATGGTGGAGATCCGACGGCCCCCAGCAACGTCTTGCCCGTCCCTGATGACGTGCACACCACCATCAACACCGAGTACCCGGCCTGCTACGCCCCCGGCGGGAAGTGGCTCACGCCGGGTCCTGAGCGACCGTACGCGGATTGAGGTCAGGCCTCCATGTCCACGCTCATGAAGCGCCTGCTCGCGGAAGTCGACCAGCGCCATTTCCCGAATCCTCCCGCAGCTGCCGAGGAACTCGCGGCCTTCGAGGCGCGCGTGGGCTGGAGGCTCGACGATGACCTGCGCGCCTTCTACCTGCACTGCGATGGAGCTGCCCTCTTCATGCCCTGGCCGGACACCAACTTCTGGATCCTCCCGCTCGCCCAGGTTCGCCGCGGGCGAGTGGCCATCCAGGGGCGGGACGAGGACGCGAACGGGCCACCAGACTGGTACACGCTCGTAGACCTTCAGGACACGGACTTCGTCCTGATGGATGTGAGCCAACGCGGAGGTCCCTACCCCATGCGCGACGGGTACCACGGGACGTTTCCGGATCCGACCCATACGAAGGTCATCGCGAAGTCGTTCGGGGAGTTCCTGGAGAAGGCGCTGGCCAGCGGGGACGACTACTTCTGGCTGAGCGGGAGCACGTCGGAGGGCTGAGCGGTTCCGGTTTCTCGCCCCCATTCGATGGGAAACCGGAACCGGGTGCAGCTCAGGCGGCGCGGGCAGCCGTGATCGCGCCTGCCTCAAGACGCCGTGCGGCGGACTCGCAGTAGCGCTCCTCGAGTTCAACGCCCACGGCACGCAGCCCGAGCTGTTGCGCGGCCACCAGCGTCGCCCCGCTGCCGGCGAATGGGTCCAGGACAAGGCCGCCCGTCGGGCAGGAGCGCTCCAGCAGGTAGCTCAGCAGGTTGACGGGCTTCTCGGTGGGGTGCGTGCGCGCCCGCGCGGGCACCGGCGGATAGCCATCTAGGACCGCGCCGTGCCGCTTCCCGGCGAGCGCGCGGCGCTTCGGCCCTGTCCCGTGCAGCACCACCTCGTAGTCCGGGGCGAAACTGGCGGAGCAGTCCCCCATGCCGCCCCGCGCCTTCCACCACATCAACGCGCCCTTGATCTTCAGATGGGCGCTCGCCGCGTCGAAGAAGTCGGGCCAGCTCTCCCAGTGGCAGAAGACGAAGGCGTGCAGGTCAGGCTTCAGCGCGGGCCCCGCGGCCGTGAGAGCTTGGCGGAAGACGCGCATGCCCTGGCGGGAACCGTCCGCGCGGATGGCGGCGCCACTCTTCCCTCTGGCCTCGTAGGCCATCCCGTAGGGCGGGTCGGTGAGCAGCACGTCCACCAATTCGGACTGGAGTCCGGGCAGCGCGTCTCGGCAGTCGGCGTGGAACAGGGTGATGGTGTCGGTCTGGAAGTAGGGCTTCACTCTGGGGGCCTCGTCGGGGATGTGGTGCGGAGGTCGCACCACGCGCGCGCGTGGTGCACGAGGGATGCCGCTACAAACACAACCGCGCGAGCCCAAACAGCCGTTCCGCCCCCAAAGAGCGACTGTCATATGCACTTGAAGTGCGGGCCATTCCGATGCTTCTGTTCTTCATCAAGCGTGGGACGGGGTGTCTCACGTCATCGAAAGGATGTCTGGAATGCCGTACAGCCGTGAACTCGAAGACAGCATCGCGGAAGTGAAGGCCCATCACCCTGGTGTGATGGTTGAAGCCACCGGCTACAACAGAGTTGGCTATGAGTGCTGGGTTGCGGTCCGACACACGGACGGCTCGTCCGGGTGCGTAGTGCAGGTGAGCAGAGTGCCAGGAACTGGCGGCCAAGAGGATGTGGTTGCATGGGGCCGCCAGGAACTGATCCGCGGGCCTGGCGACTTGCCGGGGTGCGCGCGCTGCCCGAAGGAGATGATCTGGCGGACTCTTGGAACAGAGGCACCTGCGCCATAACCGGCGCTGCGCAGCCCTTGGAACAGCGACGGCCCGCCCCAGTTCCCCGGAGCGGGCCGCAGCACTACAGGCCGAACGTGTATCGGATGCTCGCGCCAGCCATCCGCTCGCGCTGGTTGGCCTCCACAAACCCGAAGACGCCCAGGTTTTCGCGGAGCCTCGCCCCACCCTCCAGGCGCGCGTAGGCGCCCGAGAGCGAGGAGATGCCCGCCTGGGCCTCCAGGTAGCCGGTCCGCACCGGCACGTCGCTCAGCACCCGCGACAGCCCCGCGGCGACGG